>JAITVF010000171.1 GCA_031285945.1 Oscillospiraceae bacterium | reverse complement strand
CTCCAGGGTTACGATATTTTTACCACGCGCCCTTGCGGCCGTAATCACGCAGGAATTAACCGGCTCGCCGTCGGCCAGCACGGTGCAGGCCCCGCAGTCGCCGGCCTCGCAGCCCCGCTTGACGGAATACAGGCTCAGCCGGTCGCGCAAAATATCGGTCAGAATATCGGTGGGGGAAGCCTCAAGGGAAACGTCCTTTCCGTTGACCGTCATGGTTATCAGCATCGTCACGCTCTCCCCGCGCGTTCGGCGCTTTTCTTCACTACCCGTTTCATTACGTTCACTCCGGCGGCCTCGCGGTACCGCCGGCTGCCGCGGTAGCTGTCCCTGGGCTTTATTTCGCCCCGCATAACCTCTCCCGCCTTTAAGAGCAGATCGTCGGTCAAATTTTTGCCCGCGAGGAATTTCTCGGTTTCATATAGACGGATGGGGGCGGGCGCCAGCACGCCGCAGGCAAGCCGCGCCTTTTCGACGGCGCCCGCCGCGTTCAGCTGTAATAAGCACCCTACGCTCAAGACCGATATAAACAGCTCGCCGCGCCGCCCCAGCTTTTCAAAGTCGCCGCCAAAGCGGCCGCCGTCCGGCGCTATGGGCTTTGGAATAACTATTTCGGTAACCATTTCGTCTTCTTCAAGCGCAAGCCTCCTGGGTCCTTTAAAAAACTCGTCTATCGGGATCAGCCTCGATCCCCTGACGCTCTCGGCGCGTATGCCGGCCTCCAGGCACAAAAGGGTCACCGCGGCGTCCGCGCTGGGCAGCCCCGTGCAGACGTTGCCGGCCAGGGTTGCCACGTTGCGGGTCTGCCAGCATCCAACCCGCCCTGAGGAGACGCTTTGCAGCCTCAGCGGCTCGGGCAGGTCCGCAAAAAATTTTTGCGCTCTTGAAAGGGTGACCATGGCGCCTACGCGGATTAAATCGGCCTCCTCCTCGATATAGTCAAGGCCCAGCCCTGAAATATCCAGAACGGTGGGGTCTTTCTCCTTTCCAGCGCGCACCCGCAAGAGCAGATCGGTGCCGCCGGCAAAAATACGCAGATTCCTCACGCCGCTGTTTACCGCAAGCAGACGCAACGCCTCAGCCTTACAGGCCGGGGCCTCATAGCCGCAGTTAAGCCTCATGCCCGCCCGCCTTCCGTATACTTATTCTTTAACCGAACAGCCTCTGCGCGTTTAGATGAGTGATCATATCGCGCTGTCCGGCGGTGAGCCTTAGTCTGTCAAGGCTGTCTGCTGGCGCGAAGTCGCCCATGTCGTAAGGGTAATCTGTGCCGAGCATGACGTGGTCGGCCCCGAAAGTATCGATCAGGAATTGCAAGGAGGGCGTCCAGTGAGTGATGGTGTCGAAATAAAGGCGCTTAAGGTATAGCTCGGGTGATTTCGCGCCCCTCGCCTTAGGTTCCTGCCGCACCTTATAGCCGTGCATCATGCGGCCGAGCTGATAGGGGAAGAAGCCGCCCCCGTGGGCCGCCAAAACGTTGAGGGCGGGGAACCTTTCAAAGACGCCGCCAAACAAAAGGTGGTTAAGGCCCGCGGCGGTTTGCAGCGGCGCGCCGGTCAGGTTGGCGTTGTAGTACCGCCGGTACTCGGGGCGATCTTCGCTGACATAGGGATGCAGGCAGAGCAAAACCCCTTTGTCGGCGCAATACTCGTATATAGGGAAAAAGGACTCGTCGTCGAGATGCTTATCCATTATGACGGGAGAAATCTCCACCGCCCTGAGGTTGAGCTCCTCTCTCGCCCGCCGAAGCTCCTTAAGGGCAGCCGCGGCGTCCTGCATGGGGATGGTGGCCACGCCGTAAAAATACCCAGGATAATCCTGAACGCTTCTCGCCGCCCAATCGTTGGCGAGCCGCGCGGCGTTGAGGGCGTGGGCGGTATCTACCCAATAGAAAAAGCAGTTGGGCCCTATGGAAAGAACCGCCTTATCGAGGCGCATTTGTTTCATTTGCTCGAGCCTTGCCTCGTTGTCGCAGGCTCCGGGCGTTATGGGCACCCTGGCGCCGGAGGCGGTCGCCAGGAATCTTGCCCCTTTTTCCTCTATTACGTCGGCCCCCATCTCTTCTGAGTGGTTTTGTATGTACCGGATAACCGGCTCGGGCATAAAGTGATGATGCGCGTCTATGTTCATTTGCCGTCCTCCCGGGCGGGTTATTGTCCTCTACCCGTAATATGCGGCTCGAAAGCCGCAGGTGTGGTTGCTCAGTGAGCGGGTGACCCGCATGTTGAGCGTAAAAATCCCCGCAGCGGCGTCGTTGTGAAAGGAACCGCCGCGAATGGGAAGCCGCTCGCCGCTGTTCCTGCACCAGAAGGTGCCGCTGTGGTCTTTGCCCTCGCCGTCGGGGAATAGGCCAAGCGCCTTTATTATCATGGGAAGCCCGACTCCCGCCCCCGCCGTAAGGGATGAAAACGGCTTAAACCCGAACGGGCCGTCGTCCGGCTGCGGGCGGCTCAGAGCGGTTGCGAGCTCTATGCCGGCGGTATTCTCTTCCGGCGCGGCCGTGTAGTCCCACTTAAGGGTTCCCGGGGAGCCGGGCGCTACCAAGCTGCCGTTAGGCATTATAGCCCTCCAGGCATCGCTCAGGGGGCTCATGTCGGCATGGGGCGCCGCCGCGTCGTTATCGGGGATTATGTTGATCTCGCCGTTTAGCAGCCGCAGGCCGCCGCACCAGTTCCAAAGATTGCCGCACAGCCCCTCGATGCCGCTTAAATTCCCGTTGTGATACCAGGCGGGAAAGCCAGAGCCCGTCATTACGGTCATTGTGCGCAGCTCGCCTTCCCATTCTTTTGTCGCGGGGGTTCCTGTTTCCACCGACATATCGAAGCTTGCGCCCCAGTTTGTGTTGCCCCTCGGCTGGGTTCCGTTTTTTCTGGCCAACAGCGCCAGCATCGCGTATTCGGCGTTGGTAATAAGATGGTGACCTTCCCCCTTGTTTGCGCAAAGGGCTGCCGCCTCGTCGAAGTTCAGGTTCATTCCCGGGATATTTCCCGGCAGGCTGTAGGCCCGTCCATCCTCGACGCAGGCGTGGTATTTGCCTATAAGTATCTCTTTTTTTGCTGCGCCCTTTACGATAAAGGCGGGGTGTATAGCTTCATCGCCGTCTTTCAGCAGCCCGGCGACGGCCGTTTGGGGTATGGCCACGTAGTACGAGCCCTTGCCGGCGGCGTCCTCCACAACCCGGTTAGACTCGCCGAATTGCGCTATGGCGGCCCGCATGTCGTCAATGCGTCCCATCTTTAATTCCTCCTCCCGCGCTAAAGAGCCGCGAGCTACGCTTTTGACTCTGCTCGGCGACATATCTGGCTGTCGCCTCGGCGGCCTCGCGGTGGGCGGGATTATCCCGGCTTCCGCCAAAGTCGCGTATAACGCGCTCCTCCGCCCGCTTCTCCTCATCGCTCCTGATTTTAATCAGCATAGCTTATACTGCCCCCCTATAAAAGGCTTGCGGTCAAACGCTTGCCGGCGCCTTGCTTTTTCTTTTTGCCGCGCCCCCCGTTTTGCTGTACACGTCGAAGGCGATAGCGAAGAGAAGAATTCCGCCCCGCACCACATATTGCCAGGACGAGCCGAGATTTAAAAGGCTCATGGCGTTGTCTATGCCGGCTACCAGAAAGGTTCCCAGAATGGCGCCGAACACCGTTCCCTGCCCCCCCAGCGTACTGACGCCGCCTACGACTGCGCCGGTGATGGCGCTGAACTCAAAGCCGGTGCCGGCCGCCGAGGTAGCCATGCCGGTGCGGCCAAGATACAGGATGCTGGCTATCGATATCAGCATCCCTTGGAACATGTATATACGCATGATAATTCTTCTTACATTTACGCCGGACATCTGGGCGGCGTCCCGGTTGCCGCCTATGGCGAACACGTAGCGCCCGTATCTTGTGTTCTGCGCGACAAAGGTAAAGATACAGGCCAGAGCCATCATAATAACAAAGGCGGTGGGAAAGCCCCTGTAAGAAATAAACAGCATGCAAAAGCCTATGATCACCGCGCTGGTCAGCGCTATGTTGAGAGCCATCCTGCCCTTTGAGGGAACGCTCAGGTTGTGGCGCATCCTGTCCGACCTTTGCTTGAGCATCGAGAGTATAACGGCCGCCAGCGCAATGACCATTAGTATAATGCTGGTATCGTTGACATCCTCGTTTATAGTGGGAATATAGGTTGCGCCAAGGGCGGTGAATTCGTGGTCTACCGGGCCTATCCCCCTGCCCTCGCCGACCTCGAGAACGATGCCGCGAAAAATCAGCTGGCCCGAAAGGGTAACAACAAATGCGGGCAATTTGTGAAAGGCTATCCAGTAGCCGTGCCAGAGCCCTATGGCCATGCCGCAAACGATCATAGCGGCCATGGTTACCCATGGGTTGACATGCCACCAGGTCTGCATCACCGCGCCCATGGTCGACAGTACGCCGACTATCGAGCCGCCTGAAAGGTCTACATGGCGCGACGACAAAACAAATGTGATCCCGATACCCATAGTGGCGTAGACGCAGCCCTGCATGAGTATGTTGGAAATGTTACGAAGGCTTAAGAACATGCCGCCGGTCAGCCAGGTCAAAAGAGCGAATATCACTATCATTTCAACTATCAGCGAGTTCTTTTTAACGATCTGCTTTATATTTACCTTCCTCATAGCAGACACTTCTCCTTTTTTAGAATCGAACCTCTACGCCTTTCCGACCGGCCTGCTGCCAAGAGCCATCGAAACCAGAAGCTTTTCCTGCGTGGCTTCCCTGTAGTCGTATTCGCCGGTTATCTTACCGGCGCTTATAACGTATATTCTGTCGCATATCCCCAGCACCTCCGGCAGCTCGGACGAAATGACTATGATGCATACTCCCTGGTCTACCAGCTTGTTCATGATCTGATAGATTTCATATTTTGCCCCTACGTCTATTCCCCTTGTGGGCTCGTCCAGAATCAGCACCTTGGGATTAGTAAGCAGCCATTTTGACAGGATGACCTTCTGCTGGTTGCCGCCGCTCAGATTTCTCGTGAGCTGTTCTATCGACGGCGTTATAATATTAAAATCCTTAACGCCCTGCTCCGCCTGGATTATCTCCCTGTTAGCGTCGATAACCCCCTTGGCGGATATCCTTCGCAGGCTGGGCAAGGAGATGTTTTGCTTTATATTCTGGCCCAATACCAGCCCGTACCTTTTTCTGTCCTCCGACACGTAGCTGATACCGGCTGAAATTGCCTGATCCGGGTTATTTATAACAATTTGCTTATCGTTTAGCTTTAGTACACCCGCGCTGTTTTTAAGAACGCCGAAGATGCTCATGGCGAGCTCGGTTCTTCCCGCGCCCATAAGGCCCGCGATGCCTACTATTTCGCCCTTGCGCGCGTAAATGTTAATATTGTCAAGCAGCATTCTGTCGCTGTACGGTTTTGGCACCGACCAGTTGCTTACCTCAAGGACGGTATCCGTCGCCGTATGCTCTACGCGGGGATACTTTTCGGTTAAGTCCCTTCCGACCATATAAGCGATCATTTTTTCTTCGTCCAGCTCGGAGATCGGCTTTGTCACAACGGTTTTTCCGTCCCTCAATATCGTGACGCTGTCGGCCGTCCGGAACACTTCGCTTAGCTTATGCGATATATATATACAGGTCATTCCATTCTCTTTGAGCCTGCGCAAAACCTCGAGCAGATTATCGGTGGCGTCCTCCGTCAGGGAGGCGGAGGGCTCGTCAAACACCAGAATACTTGCGTTTTTGTTAATAGCCCGCGCTATTTCAAGCAGCTGCTGCTTGCCTGTTCCCATATCGTTCACCGGGGTATCCAGGCTGTCCTCCAAAGAAACCTTTTTTAACAGTTCCTCGGTTTTGATCTGCTGCTCGTATTTATTTATAACTCCGTAACGAACGCTTTCGTTGCCGAAAAAAACATTCTCCACAATGCTCAGGTTGCCAAAAATATTAAGCTCCTGGTGTACGATAACTATACCGGCGGCTTCGCTTTCCCTTATTGTTTTAAATTCTTTTCTTTCTCCGTTTACAATAAGCTCTCCAGTATGCTCATTGGCCGGATAAACGCCGCTGAGTATCTTCATCAGCGTGGATTTTCCCGCGCCGTTTTCGCCTACCAGCGCATGGATTTCGCCCCGCTTTACTCTGAGCGTCACATCGTCCAAAGCCTTTACGCCGGGGAAAGCCTTTGTTATATTCTCCATTTGCAGAATGTAGTCTTCCACCCAAAACACCCCCTTCTTTTTATTCCAATGTCAACAACTTAAGGCTCAAAGATCAAAGAACAGACTTGAGATTATGGTTGGCGGCATAAACCGGTTTGAAATCTCTGGGGAAAGAACGGCCGGGGCGAATAGGAGAAACTTCGC
>JAITVF010000161.1 GCA_031285945.1 Oscillospiraceae bacterium | reverse complement strand
CGAGGGATCAGGTTGCGGTAAAGTAAACGCCGAATATTTAAAGGCGTTATATTTGCCGGGAAGTAAGGGCAGCCTTAAAATAATTACCTATATTTATTTTTTGAGTATTTGCTTAATTTAAGCAATTTGCGATAACTGTTTACATTTATGATTTGATATGCTAATATGAGCTTAAGATATTCAAACAGAATAAGGAGTGTATAAATTATGGCTAGGGGAGTAGCTAGGCCTGTTGAGCAAAAAATCAGGGATCTTGATTCTAAAATTGAAGTATATCAGGCAAAAATAGCCGACCTTAAACTCCAGAAGAGAGATCTTATGGACGCGGACCGCGCGGTTAAAATTCAAAAGGTTATCGATATCGCCGACGAAAAGGGCTTGTCGGTTGATGACCTTCTTGCCAGGATTTCCGATTAGGGTATCGGCGGGGAGTTTGCTATTATCTGTTTAAAAGCCGGGACAGCGCAAGCTGTCCCGGCTTTTTGCGTTTAATCGGCTCCTTAATTTTTTGCGTAAAAACCCGGCGGGGCAAAGGGCCAATATATAGATATATTCGTGTTTGTCATACCGGCGGTATATAAATATTAGCCCGATAAATTCGGCCTGATAAATTCCCGATGTGAAGCTGGCGCAAAATGATATGGCCCTAACTGCTAATACTACTCCGGGATTAAAATCGTTCCAAGACTTGCGAGGATTTTTTTCGCCCTGCAAGGCGGGCGACGACGGTGGGCTGACTGAGGAGAAAAACGCAGCAGCACGGAAAAAAACCGCGAGACCGGACCGCATAGAATTTCCTTTGTAGTCATACAAAAATCATTTTTTTCTCAAGTGTGCTTGTGGGGCATTGCCAAAAAGGCGAAAGCGTAGTATAATGTTGGAAACGGCTTGTCAGTTCTGCATGTAAAAGTTTAAGCATAAGCCTATATTATGTATTTATTTTAAGAAGAAGCGTGCAATAACTGGCAAGTTAAGCCAATTTCCCCGCGATATCCCGAAACAGCATGGCGTATCTCAAGGTGATTTGGCCCTTTGGGGCTGGAACCAATTTAACAGGAGGTATCGATTTATGGCTTACAATCAGGTAACCCCCGAGATCATCGCTCAACTGGAAAAGATCGCACCCGGCAGAGTTATTACGGGCACGGACATCAATCCCGACTACGGCCGGGACGAAATGCCCATCTACGGCACCAGGATGCCCGACGTTGCGATCGACGTGCTCACCACCGAGGAAGTTTCTGAGATCATGAAGCTATGCTACGCGAACAATATCCCCGTAACAACCAGAGGCGCGGGTACCGGCCTTGTCGGCGGCGCCGTTCCCATGATGGGCGGCGTGGTCATTTGCACATCCAAAATGAACCAGATACTCAGTTGGAACGACGAGCACTTCGGCGTGGTCATTCAGCCCGGCGTTATCCTTCAGGACCTTCAGCAGGCTGCTCTTAAGCGCGGCCTGATGTATCCGCCCGATCCCGGCAACAAGCTCTCCACCGTAGGCGGGAACGTCTCTACGAACGCGGGCGGTATGCGCGCCATCAAGTACGGCACCACCAAGACCTATGTCCGCGGCATGACGGTCGTTCTGCCCGACGGGCGGATTCTCAAGATCGGCGAAAACGTTGAAAAGACCAGCATGGGCTACAATATCGTACAGCTCATCACCGGCTCCGAGGGAACGCTCGGCGTAATAACCGAGCTGGTTCTCAAGCTCATAAAGGCGCCCAAGATTGCCATCAGCGTTCTCGCCCCCTTCGAAGAGCTCAATACCGCCCTTCAGGCAGTGCCCAAGGTGTTCCAGTCGAGCTTCCGCCCCACCGCTCTCGAGTTCTTTGAAAGAGACATACTTATCATGAGCGAGGAATACATAGGCAAGGCCGTATGGCCCAGGGACATAAAGGGCACCCCCATCCAGGCCTATCTCCTGATGATCTTTGACGGCGAAACTATGGATGAGCTTGATCCTATCCTTGAAAAGCTGACCGACTTCATGCTTGAGCAGGGCGCGATGGACGTCATGATAGCCGATACCCCCACCAAGATCAAAGATATCTGGGACGCCAGAGGCGTTTTCCTGGATGTTATCTTCGAGTCGGCAAGGCTTTACGACGAGAACGACGTCGTTGTACCCATCAACAGGATCGCCGAGTTTGTCAAGTTTTTCTGGGACGAAGCCAAGCAGTACGATTTCGGCGTAAACTACCTCGGCCACGCCGGCGACGGCAACCTGCACATCTTTGCCGTTTCCAACGATATGGACGAGGAAGAGTTCAAGGTTCAGGTGGCCAAGTGGATGACCTCCATGTACCAGAAGGCCAAGGAGCTCAAGGGCGAGCTGACGGGCGAGCACGGCGTAGGCGGAGGCAAGGTCGAATACTTCCAGGAGTATGTCGGCGACATTGCCTACGAGCTCCACCGCCAGATCAAGCTCGCGTTTGACCCCAAGAACATCCTTAACCCCGGCAAGGTCTGCTTTTCCTACGAGGAGCTCGGACTTGCGCCGGCCAACGTATAACAGTCCGTAAGGCGTAAGGCCCTCAATCCGGATACACAGGCCCGGAAAAACCGACCGGATGCGTTTTTCCGGGCCTGCTTTCGGGATTAGCCGGAATGTAACAGACTACAGGGCAGCTTTTATAAAACACGCTTGTTAATGCTGTAACAAGCTGCTTTACTTTGCGAAAGGAATGGTCTTTGATATGAACATCCTGGTTTGCGTTAAGCAGGTGCCGAATACTCAGGCGATATCGATCGATCCGGTCACCAACACCCTAATTCGCGAAGGGGTTGAGAGTATTGTCAACCCCTACGACGGTTACGCCCTCGAGGCCGCGGCAAGGCTTCAGGACAAGGACGAAAGCATTCGGATCGTCGTTCTCAGCATGGGGCCGCCCCAGGCCGAGGCGGCTCTGCGCGAGTGCCTCTCTTTGTCGGCGGACGCTGCCTATCTCGCGTCGGACAGGTTCTTTGGCGGCTCCGACACCCTTGCCACCAGCTATATCCTGAGCGAATGCATCAAGAAGATAGAAGCGCTCGAAAACATTAAGTTCGACATGATATTCTGTGGCAAGCAGGCAATCGACGGCGATACCGCCCAGGTAGGCCCCGAAATTGCCGAGGCGCTGGGGCTTGCGCAGATTACATACGGCCTTACCTGCGAGCTTAAGGATAACGAGCTCCACGTTCTAAAAGAAACCGAGGACGGCAAGGAGATCGCCGCGATCGGCTTCCCCTGCCTTGTAACCTTTACAAAGCCGGACTTTGAGCCCCGTTTCGCCACGGCAAAGCGCCGCTTCGCCGCAAAAAAAGCGGAGATTGGGCGGATTTCCGCCGACGATATCCCCGATATCGACAGGGGAAAAATCGGCCTTAAGGGCTCGCCCACCCAAGTGCGGCGCACCTTTGTGCCTGAGGTTAAAAAGGGCGGCACCATCTTCCGGGACGGGCCGCAGGACGAGTCTGTGCGCTCTCTCGCGCAGATGCTGGTCGACAATAACATTGTCGCAACCGTTGAGTAGGGGGCTTGAATAGAATGGGAGAAACAACTAAGGACCTTTGGATTTATATTGAGACAAACCCCGACGGCACGCCCAAAAACGTAGGGCTTGAGCTCCTTAACCCTGGGCGTCAGCTCGCCGATCAGCAGGGCGGAAAGCTCGTAGCCGTGGTTATTGCCGGGGACGTATCTATCGCCGCGAAAGAGGCGGCCCGCCACGGCGCCGACCAGATCCTGGCCATAGAGGGCCCCGAGTTTAAAAGCTACACGACCGACGCCCATGCGGCGGCTTTAACCTTTCTTATAAAAAAATATCAGCCCCTTACCGTTATGGTAGGCGCTACAGGCAACGGGCGGGATCTCGCTCCCAGGGTTTCCAGCCGGGTGCAGACAGGCCTCACCGCCGACTGTACCCACCTGAGCATTGACGAGCAGACCGGCTGCATTGCCTGGACCCGCCCCGCCTTTGGCGGCAACCTTATGGCCGTTATCATCTGCGCCAACAACAGGCCACAGATGGGTACCGTTCGCCCCGGCATCTTTAAAAAGCCGGCTTGCGTAGAGCGCGAGGCGCAGATCGTAAAAGAGGAATTCTCGGTTGACCAAAAGGACATCCGCACCCGCATAGTGGAGGTTATCACCGAGGTCAGCGAGAAGGTCGACCTTGAGGGCGCCGACATCATCGTTTCAGGCGGCCGCGGCGTAGGCGGGCCCGAGGGCTTTGACGCTATCCGCAAGCTGGCGAAGGCTCTGGGCGGAGTTGTGGGAACCTCTCGCGCGGCGGTGGACGAGGGCTGGATTCCGCACGCCCACCAGGTGGGCCAGACCGGCAAATCGGTTTCGCCCAAGGTTTACATTGCCTGCGGCATCTCGGGCGCGATACAGCACCTTGCCGGAATGAGCTCCTCCGAGACTATTATCGCCATCAACAAGGACCCTAACGCCAATATTTTCTCGGTCGCCGATTATGGCATAGTAGGCGACCTCTTCGAGATTCTTCCCATGCTCGAGGATGAGCTTAAAAAGAAGCTTGGCGTAACAGTGTAAGCGTATAGCCGTAAGCCCAATAAGCAAAGCCCCCGATTTTCGGGGGCTTCTTTTATTGGGCTTACACTTAATCTTTTTACCGATATTTTTCATTCACTCTCGCGACTCGCCAGCGGGTTATGTCGGATATCAGCTCGAGGGGCATCCCTTCCGAAAGTGGGAACTGTATCCCGCCTTTGGTGGTTTTGTAGCCGGCGAGCCTGCCCGCAAAAGCTTCGATCGCCTCGGGGGAGGGGAAGAAACCTACGTGATGCTTGGCTGCGGCGAAATGAACCAGATTTTCGCGGTAATAAAAAGTAGGCATCTGCCAGCTTATTTTTTCCGCCGCCTCGGGAGCCGCCGTGTTAATGGCCCTGCGGATATCCCGTAAAACACAGGCCAGCCCGGGCGGGAAGGACTCGATATATTCGTCAACCGTGGCATAAGACGTGGCCGGCGCCCGAACCGGCGCGCGTGAGGTTCTGGTGAGCTCATAGGCGAGGGCTATTCGATCCACAAGGGGCAAGAGCTCGCCTTCCTCAGTTACCTCAAAATAATGGGCGACCCTGTTTTTGGAGATTTTGAGAAGCCTTGCGGGCTTCCACTCTTCGTGAGGCTCATTCGAAGGAAGGCCGATGGTCAGGGCGTCCTTTTTTGCGCTCACCTCGGCAAAGGTCGTAGAGTGCTTCCACTGTATCGCCGCTGAGGTTTCGCGCTCCTCAAATGGGCCGAGGGCGGCGATTGCCGTTTCCCGCAGCTGTTCGTATAGGGGCAGCCACTTTTCACGCACGCCGGTAAAGGTTTTGTACGGCATATAAGGCTCCTTGCGATTTTAT
>JAITVF010000119.1 GCA_031285945.1 Oscillospiraceae bacterium | reverse complement strand
CCGACGGGTCCATCAAAACCGAGCCGATGAACAAGGAGCTGGCGCGTAAATTCATTGGCGGGCGGGGCTACGGCACAAAGCTGCTCTACGACGAGGGCGTCGCCGCAGCCGACCCGCTGGGGCCGGAAAACAAGCTGTTGTTCATCAACGGTCCCCTCACCGGCGCTTCGGTGCCTACCGGCGGGCGGTACATGGTGGTGACCAAATCCCCCCTGACCGGCATGATTGCCTGCTCCAACTCGGGCGGCGAGTGGGGCGCCAGGCTCAAATACGCCGGCTACGACGCCATTATTGTGGAAGGTAAGGCCGAAAAGCCGGTGCGCGTCAATATTGTGGACGACAAGGTAGAGCTTTTGCCCGCCGACGAATACTGGGGCATGAAAACGGAAGAGACAGAGGCGGCTCTGCAAAAGGCGCACCCGGGCTGCAGCGTGCTCAACATAGGCCCCGCCGGGGAGAAAATGGCGCTGCTGGCCTGCGTTATGAACGAGGGTGACCGCGCGGCGGGCCGCAGCGGCGTGGGCGCGGTGATGGGCTCTAAGAACCTCAAGGCCATTACGGTAACGGCGTCGCGCTCTTCTCTTGAAGCCCACGACGGCGAAACGCTTAAGGAAACGGCAAAGGAATGCAACAGGCTCATCCGCGAAAACGGCGTGGCGGGGGCGGGGCTGCCAACCTACGGCACGGCGGTGCTGGTGAATATTGTAAACAGCATAGGCTCGCTGCCCAAAAAGAACTGGCAGCTTTCGCAGGATGAAGACGCCGAGATGATCTCGGGTGAGACGCTGCGCGAAAAGTTCCTTGTCAAGCAGGGCTTCTGCCACCGCTGCCCCATAGGCTGCGGGCGCGTGGTCAAGCTGTTCGGCGAAGAGAAGGGCGGGCCGGAATACGAGGTTCTGTGGGCCTACGGCTCCGACTGCGGCGTGAACGATCTGGAGAAAATTAACGAGGCCAACTACTGGTGCAACGAATACGGCATGGACGCCATAAGCGTTCCCTGTACCATCGCCGCCGCCATGGAGCTTTATCAGCGCGGTCATATCACCGAGGCCGAGTGCGAGGGAATGCCGCTCACATGGGGCAACGCCGACGCCATTGTGGAGTGGACAAAGCGCATGGGCAAGGGCGAAACCGCGCTGGGCCGCCTGATGGCCAACGGCTCGTGGCGGCTGTGCGAGCACTACGGGCACACCGAGTATTCCATGTCGGTCAAAAAGCAGGAAATACCCGCCTACGACGCGCGCGGTATTCAGGGCATAGGTATTACTTACGCCACCAGCAACCGGGGCGCCTGCCATGTGCGCGGCTATACAATCGCCCCCGAGGTGGCGGGGCTGCCCGAGCAGCTTGACCGGCTGGCTACCGAGGGCAAGGCCACGTGGGCCAAGATTTTTCAGGATCTCACCGCTGTTATTGATTCCTGCGGCATGTGCCTCTTCACCTCCTTCGCGCTGGGGGCGCCCCAGTACACGGCGCTGCTCAACGCCGCCACCGGCGCGGGCTATAGCGTTGAGGAGGTAATGGAGGCGGGTGAGCGCATCTACAATATCGAGCGCCTCTTCAACAAGGCCGCCGGCATGAAGCCGGAGGACGACCGCCTGCCCAAGCGCCTCACCGACGAGCCGATCGCCGAGGGGCCTTCGAAGGGCGAATACAGCAAGATCGCCCTCACCCTGCCCGAGTACTATCAGGTGCGCGGCTGGGAGAACGCCTTCCCCACCGCTGAAACTATCAAGCGTCTGGGGCTGGACGGCTGATATCGCGTATTCTTACCCCGACTCGCGCGGCTTTTCAGCGATTGACAGAAACGCGATATAGGGTTAGCATTATGCTAACCCTATATCCTCTTTACGAAAGGAGTGCGGCTTATGGTTGAGGTGCGGCTCTTCGCAACCCTGCGGGACGGGCGGGAGAAGGCGTATAGCCTGCCGCGCGAGGTGTGCGGCACAGTGGGCGATATCATCGCGCATTTGGAGATTCCACCTGGTGATGTTACCATCATGCTGGTAAACGGCAGGCATCAAAAGCCCGAAACGGCGGTAAGCGACGGCGATTTGGTGGCGCTGTTCCCACCGGTGGGGGGCGGCTGATACAAGCGCGCCATAATACAACTGCGCAATCAAAATCATTCCAGCCTTGCGGTCTTTTTTCCGTCCTGCTGCGTTGTCCGCCTTGCAGGGCGAAAAAAATTCTCGCAAGTCTTAAAGCGATTTTAATCGCGCAGTAGTATAAAATGCGACAATGGAGGCTGCTATGCGATACGCGCGGCAGGTTGCGATGCAGGAAATCGGTAAAGACGGACAAGAAAAGCTGGCAAAAGCTCAGGTTCTGGTGGTTGGCGCCGGGGGCCTGGGCCTGCCGGTGCTCACCTATCTGGCCTGCGCGGGCGTAGGCTGCCTGACCATTGTTGAGGATGATATCGTAGAAGAATCTAATCTAAACCGGCAATTCCTATACACACCCGCGGATATTGGCAAGCCGAAGGGGGCGCTGGCAAGGGAACGGCTTGCCGCCCTTAACCCGGCTATCAAGGTGAGTTGGATTGGCGAGCGCCTGACCCAAGCCAACGCGGCGCCGCTGGTAAGCGGGCGGGACGCTGTTGTAGACTGTGTCGACAACATAGCCACCCGGCTGCTGGCGAACGACGCTTGCCTTAGGGCGAACGTGCCCTTGGTGGAAGCTGGGATCGACGGGTTTTATGGCTATGTTTTTCCCGTTTTGCGCGGGGGCGCGTGCCTGCGGTGCCTTGGGTACGCCGAAATCGCCTCGCCTAAGTCACCGGGCGCGATCGGCTGCACGGCGGGCGTTATAGGAAGCCTGGAGGCGAGCGTGTGTATACGGCTGCTGCTGGGTATGCCGGTTGCGCCCGACATGCTGACCTATGACGGCACACGCATGGAATTTGAGAACGTGCGGATTTTTAGAAACGAGGGGTGCCGGCACGGGGAGGGATAAGCGCGCGGCAAAACGCGGATAAAAGCCGCGAATCCCCACGCGTTTTTGCTGGTACGGGTGTTCTTATGGCATTCGCGGAAATTGCATAATAATTGTGCTAGTTGGCATAGCCAAGAGTAGAAATTCGCAATTACTTATACTATTCCGCCATTTCAATTATTTTCGCATTTGATGTTGACATTCAGATTGATGCACCAAAATTAGCAATAGCGGATGACGACAAACAGGAGCCGACAGCCTTGATCCCGTCGCCTTTTTTGTTATTTAATTTTACGCTTCTTCCGTGGGCCTCGCGGCCTGGATTCCGGGCGTTGCTTCTTGCCATTGGGGAAGAAGTCATAGTTGAAGTAAAGCAATAATCCGAACCCATCACCGACAGGAATTAGCTGCCGGGATTGGTTCGGATTATATGGGTTTGGTGCAGATGGCGGGACTCGAACCCGCACGAGTGTAACTCACTACCCCCTCAAGATAGCGTGTCTGCCAGTTCCACCACATCTGCGCGCCGGTGTTGATTTTATCACGATATTGTCGGAATGTCAAGCCATACTTCTCTTTTTCGGGATATTTTTTACCCCGCGGCTTCTCATTTTTTGGCGGGCAATATCTCGATCCAGTAGCCGTCGGGATCGCTTATGAAATATATGCCCATCGCGCGGTTTTCGTAGCATATGCAGCCCATCTGCGTATGGCGGCTGTGGGCCGCCTCAAAATCGGAGGCTTCGAAGGCCAGGTGAATTTCGTTGTCCCCCAGGTTATAGGGGTCGGAACGGTCCTTAAGCCACGTAAGCTCGAGCTGGTGGCCGCTTTGGCCGTCCCCCAGGAATACAAGGGTAAAGCCGTCGCCCTCCTTGCGCGTTACCTCCTTGAGGCACAGGGCCTCGGAATAAAACCTCACGCTGGCGTCAAGATTAAGAACGTTTATGTTGTTGTGCAAAAACTTAAAATGCATTAAGACACCCCTCCCTCGCAAAGCAACATCAGTATATCGCCATATGAGAGAGATTTCCAGTGCGTTACGGTTAAGGAATGATTACAAATTAGCCGCGTCTGCTCAGCTTGTAAAATCCTCTATACGGGCGGCGAGCTCCTCGTCGGAATAAACCTCGATCCCCTCCTGCATTTGAATGCGATCGTACTCGGGCAGGTGGCGGACCCACTTTTCCAGCACGGTCACGGGATTTTCATCTTCCCTCGTAAAAACGGCCACGCGCCCCTCGTATTCGCGTATGAGATAAAGCCAGCCCGCCGCAGCTTCATCCGGAGGCTCCAGGGACTCCGGCGCGGCGGGGTTATCTGCGGGCAGGCCGCTTACCTCCCCGTATATGGGGTTTGCCTCCGGCCCGCGGCCCGGCCAAAGCGCCGCCACCGTAGCCATGGCCGCCACCACTTGCGCTTCCGTGAGCTTTTCGCCGACCGCCG
>JAITVF010000012.1 GCA_031285945.1 Oscillospiraceae bacterium | reverse complement strand
GGAACCGAGGAATATCAAAATCTCCAGAAAAGCGAACCGGAAGGTACAATTGACAGGCAGGCCGATCTTTTTGCGCGCGTTTTATTGCTGCCGCCGTCTCAGTTTGTATCCGCCATGCGCGACAAGCTTAGGCTGGCCGGAATAAAGGTCGGCGAAGCCGAGACCAGAAATTTGCGTACAGCGTACATGAGGGTGTTCGAAAGCGTCGGAAGGCTTTTTTGTGTTACCCCTAAAAAAATTGCGCAGCGCATATTCGACCAAGATGATGAAATAGCAGCGCTCAACGGTGAATATTCGCAGTTGCGTCCGATCGCCGAGAAATATATAGATTTTAACGACGCCTTTGATATTACCGCCTAGTGGCAGTAGAAAATTAGTTGCAAGAGCTGTCCGGTCAGACCACTGGGGCTTGTTTGATAAATAACCCATGTTCGTCTTTTTGCCAAATTTTGCGGCTTTTGAGCTTGTCGTAAACCAAGCGGCGTCCTCCTCGCACAAAATCCGTCAAAATTTCAGACAAAAGCACGAACTGGAATATTTATCGAACAAGCCCCGACACAGGGCGGCATGCGCGACTGACAGTGAAAAATATGGCAGGTGATACGACTTGGCCAAGAAAAAAATTAGCGTTTTTGCCGAGCAAGTGCTGTCTAAAGAGGAATCAGTGGGGAAAGGCTTGGGCGAGATCGACAAACGCGGTCAAGCATACACAGAATTTCTGAAAGCGCTCGTTGCGGATTATAGAGAAAGTGCCAAGACTAAAAGAGAAAATAGAAAGTGTTTTTTAATCCTGACAGAAATTTGCTCTATTGCTTTGACCGCCGCGTTTATTGGGATGATTGTCTATTCCATTATTAATTCGAGGCCGCTTGAAATTCTTGTAACGCTTATAGTCGGCGTGTTAGCCGAGTTTATCGCAATACCGCTGGTTATAGCAAAGTACCTGTTCAATCCTGAGGAAGACGCAAACATACATAACCAACTAGAGGCTATGCAAAAGCACGATACGGAGGTCCGCTCTTTGCTGTTGCGGGATGATTCGCATAAGGATTAAGCATAGCTTCTAGGGTTTGTTTGATAAATAACCCATGTTCGTCATTTTGCCAAATTTTGCGGATTTTGAGTTCGTCGTCCTTGCTTGGCGTCAGCCAAGCGGCGTCCTCCTCACACAAAATCCGTCAAAATTTTAGGCAAAAGCACGAACTGGAACATTTATCAAACAAGCCCTAGCCTAGCTTGCGTCTGGCCTCCACGGCCAGGCGGTCGCAGCGCTCGTTTTCGGGATGGCCCCGGTGGCCCCGCACCCAGTTAAAGGCGACCTCGTGGGTTTTGAGAAGGGGAATAAGCCTCTGCCACAGGTCGGCGTTGGGTACGGGCTCGCCGGGCTTTTTCATCCAGTCTTTGCGCTTCCAGTTATAGACCCAGCCCTTTTCGACCGAGTTTACCACGTAGGTAGAGTCGCAGGTGAGTTCCACCCGGCAGGGCTCCTTTAGGGCCGCGAGCCCCTCGATCACGGCGGTAAGCTCCATGCGGTTGTTTGTTGTGGCGGCCTCGGCGCCGCAAAGCTCCTTTTCGCGCCCCTCGTAGCGCAGAATCGCCCCCCAGCCCCCGGGGCCGGGATTGCCCGAGCAGGCGCCGTCGGTGTAGAGATAAACCTGTCTCAAATCGAATTCTCCTCGCGCGGTAGTATTAATACTATTCCGCATTTAAAATACTTCTTTCTATTGCTTCCCCCGCCGCTGGCGGGGGAAGCAATAGCGTAATATTATAAAAGCATTTTATTTGCGGATTAGTATAATAGTGCTTAATGCTGCATAAATCCTACCATAAAGCGCCCGATTGTTCAACACGGCCGCGCCGTCTTTTTTAAAACGTTTTTGCCTGCTCGACTTCTTCGGCGTACATGGGGACTAAATCGGGAACTTTCGGGCAATACTTCCATCATGGATACATAACCATGTAAGGGAGGAATACCCCGTGAAAGCAGTCATTATGGCCGGGGGCGAGGGCAGCCGCCTGCGCCCGCTTACCTGCGATCTGCCAAAGCCCATGGCCCGGCTCTGCGGCCGCCCGATACTCGAATATATACTCGACCTGCTGGGAAGCCACGGCGTTACCGAGGCTTCCATCACGCTGCAATATCTGCCGGGTATGATCATCGACCACTTTCCCGATTCCTGCCACGGTCCCGTCAGCCTCGCCTTTGTGCAGGAAACCACCCCCCTGGGCACGGCGGGCAGCGTTAAGAACGCGTGCTTACCCGGCGACGACAGCATCCTGGTGATAAGCGGGGACGCCATGTGCGACTTTGACCTTTCCGCATTTATGGCCGACCACCTTAAATCGGGCGCGGCGGTGACCATTTTGGGCAAGCGCGTGGGCGACCCCAGGGAGTACGGTCTGATCGATGCCGACGAAACCGGCAAAATAGTAGGCTTTATCGAAAAGCCCTCTTTTTCACAGGCGGTGAGCGATATCGCCAACACCGGCATATATATTCTCTCGAAAAGGGCGCTGGAGCTTATCCCGCAAGGGTCTAAATACGACTTTGCCAAAGACCTATTTCCCCTTCTGCTCAGGCGGGGAGAGGTATTGCGGTGCTTTGCGGGCGAGGGCTACTGGTGCGATATAGGCGACCTCGAAACCTACATCAGCTGCCAGCGCGACATGCTATACGGCCTTGTCCGCTGCGATATTCCTGCCTCGGGCACTCCGGACGGGGGCAGCAGGGCTGCCATAATCCCGCCGGTTTATATAGGCAGGGGGGTGCGTATAGGCGACGGAGCGCTGATAGAGGCGGGCTCTGTTCTCGACGACGGCTGCGTAGTCGAGAGGGGGGCCAGAGTGAGCGGCAGCATCGTTCTCCAGGGTGGCAGAATCTCCAGGGAGGCAAGGCTGACCGGCGCCCTTGTTTGCGCCGGAGCCTCGGTAAAAGCGGGGGCCATGCTCTTTGAGGGCTCGGCCGCCGGCGGGGGCGCGGTCATAGGCGAAGGGGCCACGGTGGCCGCCGGGATTAAAATCTGGAACGGCAAAGACGTTGAGGAGGGCGCAACGGTAACCGAGCATCTAAAGCTGGGAGCCGCCCGGCGCCGCTTCTTTGACGATAACGGAATATCCGGCCAGGTGGGAATAGAGCTAACCCCTGAATTTTGCGCCAGAGTGGGCGCGGCCGCGGGTGGGCTTGCCCCCGGAGGCCGGCTCGCGGTGGGCTGCGGGGGGGGGGCTGGCGGCGGAGTCCTTACCCAGGCGCTGATAGCGGGCGCGCGCTCTACAGGCTGCCAGGTTATCGACTTCGGCGAAAACTTTCTCGCTCAATTTGAGTTTTGCATGAACTTTTGCGCCATTCCCCTGGGGGTATTTCTGCGGGGGGATCAGGACGCCTGGATACGGCTTCTCGAGGAAGGCCTGCCCGCCTCCCGCGGGATTGAGCGGGGAGTCGAGACGGCTCTCTCGCGTGGCGAATTTGTACGCGCTCCCTTCGACCGGATGGGCGACCGGGTGGATATGTCGGGACTTGAGTCTATGTACCGCTCGCAGCTTCTGCGGCTGGCGCCCGGGGGTCTGGACGGCCTTACGGTGCAGGCAAGGAGCCGCAACCCCAGCGTCCGCCGTATGATGCGAGAGATTTTGCTGCGCCTCGGGTGCGACGTAAATTCCGGCGGCATAACGGTAGAAATAAGCTCCCAGGGCGAGCGGTCGAGGCTTTATGACCCGGAGGAGGGAACCCTTCGCCACCACACGGTTCTTGCCGCCTGCGCACTCGGGGAGCTGGAGCGTGGAAGAGACGTAGCCCTTCCCTTCGACTCGCCCCGCACTCTTGACGCCCGCGCCGAGGCTATGGGCAGAAGGATTCTGCGATACCTCAGAACCCCGGCCGATTCCTCCGACCAGGAGGCGAGAAAGACGGCCAAGGAACAGCTCTGGTCCCGGGACGCGCTGATGCAAACGATTATGCTCCTGGGGGATGTTCGCCGCGCGGGCAGCGTATCGGCCCTCTTAAAGCAAATGGATTACTTCGACGTTTCGGCGAGGACAGTAAAAACCCCCGGCAACCCAGCCGCCCTTCTGCGGGCTATGGGTGAGCACCGCGCGGGGCCGGTGGGGGAGGGGATAGTTCTCAACGACGTGAGGGGAATAATCCTTGTAAAGCCTCTCAAAAGGGGCCGCGGGATCAGGATCCTAGCGGAATCGGTCAGCGCCGAAATAGCCCGGGAGCTTTGCGATTCAACCGAGGAGCTTCTTCTGCGAGTTATGAAAAACTCGGAGGAGGAAGGCTCGCCGGTATGACCGCGAATAATTATAGCAATTGTAATAAATAAGCGGAAAAGGTCTTATCTACAATTGCTATAGCGGTCATGGCCATCCGGCTCGCCACCTGCGGGTGGCAACCGCCGGATATGGCCGATAGAGCAATGCGCGCCATACGGCATCGAATTTCCGGTTATTTTGGCGCATTGCTCTATTTGCAGCCGGCGGATTAGCCTTTAGCGCAAGCACGGGCTAAGGCCCAGCAACGGCCCGTATAAAAAATCTCTTGACAAAAAAATTCACATCGGGTAAAATAGTTTGGATAGCACGGAATTATCGTTCCATTATTACGATGCCGAAGGCGCGTTTTTCTCCGGCGGGGCTAGGCAGGCCTTCTTGTCCGTTTGCCCGATCGGAAAAGGGCAAGGGGCAGGGCTTCGAGTGGCCGCGTGCCGCCCGCCCGTGAGAAAACAGGCTTTATCCCGCCCGTGGCATGTACGGTTTTTTTGCATAAATTGCAGGAAACCGCCCCTCCGTTTTTTCTCGGAGCAGGGGCGCTTTTTCCTGTGCAAATATTGTCAGGACTTTCCTTGTACGTTCCAGTTCTGCATGGGGGCGGGCCGGCAAAGTTACTGATCGGAGGTTATTATTTGAAAGATTCAGGCTCAAATTCCAACGAAAAAAAGCTGCCCGAGCCCCGGGACGGCGCTCAGGCGCGCCCAAGGAGAGGCCGTTCGCCCCAGGAGCGCAGGCAAAACGCGCAGCCAGCCGCCAAGACTCAGGAGGAGGCGTCCCGCCAGACCCAGCCGGCCGCCAAGACTCAGGAGGAAGCTCCTCGCCAGACCCAGCCGGCCGCAACGGCGGGGCCGGCCGTCACCACGGCGCCGGCACAAAAGCGTCGCGGCCGCCCGCCGCAGCAAGGGCGAAAGCAGACGCCGCAGAGCTCGGCCGAAAAAACTCACAGCGCCCCTGCGGAGCCCGCGAAAAGCGCGGCGGAAAGGGAAGGCGTGGGGGAGCGCGCCCCCCGTAATCCGGGCGGCTCCAGGAACAGGCAGACCGCGCGGGGCAGGAAGGGCAAGGATGATAAAAAGCCCTCGATTCGCTTTATCCCCTTAGGGGGGCTCGGCGAGGTGGGCAAAAACCTCAACGTGGTGGAATCGGACGGCGAAAGCTTTATTATCGACTGCGGGCTCACCTTTCCCGATGAGAGCATGCCGGGAATAGATCTGGTTATCCCCGACTTCACCTACATCATAGAGCATAAGGACGACATTAAGGCCATCTTTATAACCCACGGGCACGAGGACCACATAGGGGCGCTTCCCTACCTTTTAAAGCAGGTGAAATTCCCCGTCTACGCGACCAGGCTTACGGCGGCGCTAATCGAGGGCAAGTTCAAGGAGCACAATCTTCTGGGGCGGGTACAGCTCAACGTGGTAAAGCCGGGCGACACCATAAACCTTGGCAAAAACAGCGTTGAGTATATAAACGTAAACCACTCGATACCCGACGCCTGCGCGCTGGCCCTTCACACACCGGCGGGAGTTATTGTTCACACAGGCGACTTTAAGGTCGACTTTACCCCCATCAGGGGCGAGATAATAGACCTGGCGAGGCTCGGCGAGCTCGGCCGGCAGGGGGTTTTGTGCCTTCTGGCCGACTCGACCAACGTAGAGCGGCCCGGCTCAACCATGAGCGAGCGAATAGTAGGCGAAAGCTTCGACAAGCTCTTCGCAAGCCACCCCGATAAAAGAATCCTGGTCGCTACCTTTTCCTCCAACGTGCACCGTGTTCAGCAGATAGTGGACGCCGCCGTAAAATACGGCCGCAAGGTGGCGGTGCAGGGCCGCAGCATGGAAAACGTGATCGGAAGGGCGCTCGAGATAGGCTATCTCGATATTCCCGCCGGGGTGCTTATCGACGTTGATTCGGTCGGCAAATACATGCCGAACCAGATTGTTATAATTACCACCGGCTCCCAGGGCGAGACCATGAGCGCGCTTTCCCGAATGGCCATGGGCGATCACCGCAAGGTAACCGTGGGCCCCGGCGACTGCATAATAATTTCGGCTACCCCTATCCCCGGCAACGAAAAGCTGGTCACACGGGTAGTCAACGAGCTTTTAAAGCTGGGCGCGGTAGTTGTTTACGAGAAGATGTTCGACGTTCACGTCTCGGGCCACGCCTGCCAGGATGAGCTCAAGATGATGCACGCGCTCACCAAGCCAAAATACTTTATACCTGTTCACGGCGAGTACAAGCATCTTAAAAAGCACAAGGATCTGGCGATTATTATGGGAATGCCCCCCGAAAACGCCCTTATAGCCGATATAGGCCGGGTGGTTGAGATTTCGGAGGACGGCATAGCCGTAGTCGACACGGTAACCGCCGGTAAGGTATACGTGGACGGTCTCGGCGTGGGCGATGTGGGCAGCATAGTGCTGCGCGACCGCAAGCATATGGCGGAGGATGGGCTGATAGTGGTCGTTACCACCGTAGATACCCGCAGCGGCCAGATACTGTCGGGGCCCGACATCGTTTCCCGCGGCTTTGTATACGTACGGGAATCGGAGGATATGATAGGCAAGGCCCGCACGATAGCCCGAGAATCCATCCGCAAATGCATGGAAAAGAACACCCGCGAATGGGGAACCCTTAAGCAGCGGGTGCGCGACGACCTGGGCGACTACTTTTGGCAGGCCACCAGGCGCAGCCCAATGATACTGCCTGTAATACAGGAGGTTGAATAAAGCTCCTTGACTATATCTCCCTCGCCATTGGCGGGGGAGATGCGGTAAATCGGCGCTTGCCGCCCCTAAATTAACAGCCGGGAGGACCTGAGAATTGAACAGCATCATTCGCCTGACAGCCGCCATAAACAAGGTAAACTGCGCAAACCCCAAAGATTGCCTGGAGGAATGCCGCGCGCTTCTAAAGGCCCCGGACGCAGACTGCGATATCGCGGTTTTTCCCAGCCTCGCGCTCTGTTCTCCGAGCTGCGGCAGCCTTTATTCCAACACCCTGCTTCTCAACCAGTGCGCCCTCGCTCTGGGGGGGCTACAGGCCGCCTGCGCCGACCATAAGGGCTACGTTATAGCCGGGCTTGCCATCGACGACAACGGCAAGCCCGTTTCGGTTATGGCGGTCCTTCATAAAGGGGAGCTTATAGGCCTTATTCCCACGCTGGACAATCCCCCGCCCCTTGCCTCGGGGGGGTATTCCGCCCATCTGCTTTCGGTGGATACCGTTTTTTCCTGCGGGGACCTTAGCTTTTGCGTCTTGAGCTGCGCTCTGCCGGGGCTTGCCATGAGGGCGACGGAGATCGCCAAAACAGGCTGCGACCTTATCATAGTACCCTCATATTCCCCCGCCATCGCGGGCCAGGAGGAGGAGGTCACCCACCTGCTGGCCTGCCTTTCCCGCTCGCTGGGCGTTGCCATAGCCGTTATAAACGGCGGAGTGGGCGATACCTCCTTCCCATTCGTTTACCGCGGCTTTGCGAGCGTGTTTGAATGCGGCGTAGAGATGGCTTACCTCAGGGCGGGCTACGAGAGCGCGAGCTGCACCGTCGACCTTGACTGCGACGTTATCCGGGCGGAAAAGCGCTCGGCCGCCTCTCCCGCCGTATTTCACTCTGTTGAGCCGTCCCCACAAAGGGGGCGCCTGCTGCGGACGGTTGAGCGCAACCCATTTCTGCCGCCCTACGGCAGGGATGCTTATCTTAGCGATCTTTTTGCCCTTCAGGTTCGCTCCCTCGCGGCCAGGATGTCCAACATAGGGGTCTTGAGGCTTGTACTGGGTATATCGGGAGGGCTCGATTCCACCGCGGCCCTTCTTGTGGCGGTAGCCGCGGCCGACGCGCTGGGGCTTCCGCGCCAAAGCGTTTTGGGAATCACCATGCCGGGCTTCGGAACCTCCGATCAGACTCACTTCAACGCTCTTCAGCTTATGGAGCAGCTGGGCGTTGAAAGAAGGGAGATTCCCATCCGTCAGGCGGTGCAGGTTCACCTGGAGGATATCGGACACGCCGGCCAGCGGGATACCGTATACGAAAACGCTCAGGCCAGGGAGCGCACCCAGATCCTTCTGGATATAGCCAACGCAGTTTCCGGACTTGTGGTGGGCACCGGCGACATGAGCGAGGCGAGTCTCGGCTTTACCACCTTTGCGGGTGACCATATCTCAAACTACAACGTCAACATCTGCCTAACCAAAACGGTGCTGAGGGAGCTTGTTCGCCATGTGGCCGAAAAGGAGCTGGTCGCTGGAATAAGGGAATCGGTGGAATCTATTTTGGATACCCCCATATCCCCCGAGCTTCTCCCACCCGAAAACGGCGAGATCACCCAGAAGACCGAGGAAATCCTGGGGCCGTACGAGCTCCACGACTTCTTCTGCTACTATTTCCTGCGCTACACTATGCGGCCCCGCAGAATATTATTCTACGCGCGCGCCGCGTTCCCCGAGCTTGAGCCCGAATTTATAAAGGATAAGCTCGCCTTTTTTATAAAGCGGTTTTGTCAGGCGCAGTTCAAGCGCTCCTGCGCGCCCGATTCGGCCGGCGTTACCGAAGTAAACTTAAACGGCGCGAGCTTCTCTATCCCCTCAGACCTCGACCCCACCTGGCTTTTGTCGGATCTTGAGGGGGAAGGGCTTATATAGCCCTGTTCCCGAACTCGAAAGCGCCTGCGGGGGGCACGTAATACTATCACGCGAATCAAAACCACGCGTTGAACGCGTGGTATGCACCAACCCTAAAAGGGTATATTACAGGCACAGCCCCTCAAGGGGCACAGAAGGTCCGCCAACCGCATTACTATCACAGGCCGCCGCTAAAGCGGCCTGTTTTTATGCCTTTGTACTCTTGCTACCCGTAAACGGGTCCATGTATTCTTTTAGTGATATCTGATCAGACGCTATATCCTCCTCCAATTGATTTTTGATATACTCGGCTATTGCATTTTTATTGCGCCCTACCGTATCCACATAGTATCCACGGCACCAAAAGTGCCGGTTACCGTATTTGTACTTGAGATTTGCGTGTCTGTCAAAAATCATCAGACTGCTTTTGCCTTTCAGATATCCCATAAACTGCGATACACTCAGGCTTGGTGGGATCATCACCAACATATGTATATGGTCCGGACAGGCATTTGCCTCTATTATTTCTACTTTCTTCTGTTCACACAGCTTGCGCAGTATCTGGCCTATATCTGTTTTTATCTTTCCGTATATCTCCTTCCTCCGGTATTTTGGTGCAAATACCACGTGATACTGGCATCGCCATTTAGAATGTGATAAACTTTGTATGTCGTTCATTGCGACAAAACCTCCTTTTGCTGTTTATGCGGTTGGCAAACCTGCATCTATTTTAGCAAATGGAGGTTTTTTCTATCTAAAGTTTTTTTATTCTCACCAGCAGAGCTGGTGGTTTTTTTGCGCTTAAGCATTAA
>JAITVF010000190.1 GCA_031285945.1 Oscillospiraceae bacterium | reverse complement strand
CCATAGCCCCTATAGCAATTGTAAATAGGTCCTCTTCCTCTCATTTTTTACAATTGCTATAGAAGGCAAATCGTAATAAATCGGCAACCGTTTTTTACTATTTTTAACCAAGCCCTGTTTTTCCCATAATACAGGGCTTTTTCAATGCGTTAAGCCAATATTTTTGAAAAATATCCATTTTATATGACAATAATTGTGAATTGATGGGCATGATATAATTGTTGAAGTCAGCCGAAAAGGCTAAAACCTCAATAAAACTGCAAATGGAGTGAATAATGATGACCTTGAAAAGAACCGCGGCCATTCTGTGTATCGCTGCGCTGATCCTGACTTTTACAGCTTGCGCCCCCAGCAGCGACGATGAGATCAACCCACCCACCGTCTCGCCGGCCGAAGACGCCCCCAACACGGCGGGAGCCGGAGTATCGGCCGGAGACCCGGCCTCGCCCACGGCCATACCCGGCACCTCAGTCCCGTCCGATTCTATTAGCGGCGTTCACACCGCCTCTGATGAAAACGTAATGGTCAACGTGGAATTTGACAGGAATGAATTCACCGTAAACGATTTTATCGGTATGCGGGTGACCATCGCCAATACGTCCGACAGGGATATAGTCTTCCTCAGGGGCTCCGGCTCTAACAGGGTTCCTGATGCTGTAAGCGTTAATTTTAACGATTTTATCAACACCTACACCCCTGCGGTAACGACTAAGGACTATCAAACCGAGACCCTGAAGGCCGGTGAATCAATCAGCTACGACCTTCCCCACGCGCCATACACCTACACGGCCGGTCCCGACGGCGTTGTCAATCCCGGCGGCGCATACGACGCGCCCATCGACTACTTTCAGACCGGCGAATACACCGCGGCCGAAGTAGGAGAAAAGAGCGGCGAGATCACCTTCCGGTATCTGGTAGTGGAGGACGGAATGTCTGCCGTCCCCGATTTTGCCTCTGAGAATGCAAAAACCGTTACGGTTCCTTTTACCACAAACATCGTAGCCTAACCCCGAGCGCCAGTTCAAACCCATATGATAAGGGAGCGGAATTATTCCGCTCCCTTTGCGTATGCCCTCATTGCCGCTTTCTTCTACTCGTCGAACCTGTCGAAGCGGTCTAGTACGTCTCTGGCGGGTGAGTACATCATAATCTGGCCGTTTACAAAGGCTCCCCGCTTAATTTCCAGCTCATCTGTGGAGATATCCCCCAAAATGGAGGAGGATGAGCCGATGGAGACCATGTGCCGTATTTCCATGTTGCCTTTAATTTTGCCGTCCACCTCCGCCTGCTGAGCGCGTATATTACCCAGCACCCAAGCGTCGGAGCTTATCGTGATAATATCGTCGCAGCGTACGTCGCCGTCCACCTGCGCGTCAAATATATAGGCGTTGGCGGCGTTTGTGTTTCCCCTGACCTTCCCCGCCACTACTATATTGGACTTGCAGTCTATATCGCCCATGATCTGGCCCAGCAGCCGGATGGAATCCTCAGTCTGAAGGGCTCCTCTGATAATAGTGTTTTTTGATATAACGGTCTTGTCGTCGTCGTATACGCCGCTGTCGCCATAGTCCACAAATGAGCGCCGGTCGCGGTCGCGGTACTGCTCAACCGGGGCCCGGTGCTCCTGGCGGCTGCGATATGGGGGCGCTGCGTCCACTTCGCCGTCATCGTCGGCGTCCTGCACCGGCTCTTCCTCAATGCGGCTGGCGGCGAGGTAGTTTTCGTTGTAGACATCGTCCCGCTCCTGCGCCGGGATGTGGCGGGGTGGCTGCGGGTTATTGCTTTCGGGCGCGCTGTTGATTATAACCGGCTGTGGGGCGGGCGCCTCGGGCTGTGGCCATTGCTCGCGTACAGCTTCCTGATCGCCGGCGACTCCCATCGCCAGCTTTTCCTGATCGGAATAGTCGTAATCACGGAAAAAATCCCGTTTTACGCTGCGCAACGCCTCAACAAAATCATCCTTAAAGCTCACTAGCACACACCCTCTTTAAAATAAATCAGTGTTTTCAGTCCATTTCCCCGGGTTTGGGAAATCCCGTATTGGGAATCTCCTGGTAATCGTAAACATCGCCGTAATCGCCGTAATCGCCAGAAGTATCCCCCGCGCTCTCTTCCGCCGTTAAGGGTTGTCCACTCCGCGAGGACGCGACCGGCCCGGCCAGGCTCTGCGAATCGGCGGGCCCTGAGCCCGTGGAGACCTGCTCCGAGGGCCTGTCCTCCGCCGGGGAAAGATCTCCCCCGGCTCTCGCGGGTTCTCCGGCGGCCCCGCCCGAGGGCTCGGGAGCCTGAGCCCGCGAAGGCTCGCTTTGCGCGCGAGAAGAGCTCGCGTCAATAACCGGGGGCTCCGCCGCCGAAATACCGGAAGCCGAGCCGAGACCCGGCGAGCCCACCAGAGCGGGAGAATTAGGCGCACCGGTCCCCTCAATGTTCTGCTCCGCCGCCCGTGAATCAAGCAGGCGCAGCCCCGCCAGAACCATCAACATGGCGAGGAGCAGGACGATCAGCAGCAAAAACAGGTATATTACCGCTTTTATGCGCCGTACGCGCTTATAGTTGATGTTATTTTTCATATATTCTTTATGCGCCCTTCGTCATAATAAACGCCTACTGTAAGTTTACGGGATTATGGATACATTGTCAAGCGAGAATGACAAATTCAGGCGCTTTCCCCTGCAAAGCAGGCGCTCGCGCGGGGCGATTACCGCCAGAGCCTGATGACTCCGGAGCGGTGCAGGCCGGTAATTATCTGGAATATTATGGGCGATATTATCATGCCTATAACCCCGAACAGCTTGAAGCCTATAAAAATAGCCATCAGGGTAACCAGGGGGTTAAGCCCCAGCTGGTTGCCTATGATCCTGGGCTCTATAATATTGCGCACAACGCTCACGATAGCGTAAAGAATAGCAAGCCCCAGCGCGAGGGGGTAGTCCCCCACAAGCAGAGTGAGGGCTATCCAGGGGATCATTACGCCGCCCGTTCCCAAAATAGGCAGCGCGTCGAAAACGGCTATGCCAAGGGCCACCAGAATGGAATTTGGTACCCGCAGAAAAAGAAAGCCCGCCGAAAGCTCCAGAAATGTCACACCCATAATTTTAATGTACGCGATCAGATATTTGCCCACGGTGGTAAGAGCGTCGTCCTTAACGCGAAAGAAGAGCTTGCGGTGGTTTTCGGGTATCTGTCTGACCAGAAAGGCGGTTATCTCCTGATAGTTCATGCTGATGATAAGGGAGCTCATAATGGTAAAAAAGCAGCTGAGCAAAAACGACGGTATCTTTGCGGTGAGCCCGCCTATCGCGGTAAGGACAGTGGTGGATACCGAGATCAGGGTCGACTGCAAATCCTCCATGGTGACGGATATAGCCTCGGTCGAGCTTTGGGCGATATCGGGGAATATGCCGCCCAGCGTGTCGTTCAAAAAGCGGCTTAAGGCGTTAAGTCCCGGGCCTACCACGTCGGTCGCCACTCTGGGCAGCCCCGTGAAAGCCTCGGTGAGCTGTATAACCAGCCTGTAACCGCCTATAAATATAAGCCCGGCAAGCAAAGCGTAGCCCAGCAGGACAATTACGCAGCCCGCGAACTTCTCCCCCACCTTAGAGTGCTTTACAAGAAAGCGCACCACCGGCTTAAAGAGCATGGCAATTGCGTAGCCCAGCAAAAATGGCATAAGCCAGGGCACCAGGAATCTTGCCGCCAGCACAAATATTGCCACAACCAGGGCAAAATACGCGGTGTTAAGAATAAACCGGCGGCGGCTCTCAATTGTTTCGTTCATACGCGACCCTTTCAGTTAAAAAATATTCGTTATGATCTGCCCTCACAGCAGCTCCTTGGCTTTTTTGAGTAAGAAGCCCCGGTCGTTGCGGTCGGGATCCTCGAGCACCAGATCCAGCAGACGGGCCAGCAGACGCCCCACCATGGGCCCCGGCGGAACTCCTAGAGCTTTTACATCCTCGCCGTTAACCTTGAGGTCGGCCACGCTCAGGCAGTCGCCGTCGCGTATTATTCCATCAAGGGCCGCGCGGATCGCGGGATAGCGCTTAAGTCTCGCGACATCCGCCTTGGCGCGGTCGTCCGCTTCCTTCAAGTCGAGCATATCCCTTACGAATTCCGGCCCCGGTCCCGCAAGGAGGCGCCGCAGCGCCGGCCGCTCGGCGGGAATCTTCCTGGAGTGGAGCTCTATAAGGCGAAGGACATATGAGGTAGTACGGGCGGGATATCTCAGGCGCTTAAGAATTCCCTCGGCCATATCCCGGCTTATTGCGGCGTGACCCTTTGTGTGGCCGCGACCGTTTTCGTCAAGGGTAAAGGCGGCGGGCTTGCCTATATCGTGTAGCAAAAGGGCCAGACAAATCTCAAGCCGGGGCGGCGCGTACGATACAGCCGAAAATATGTGGCGATCAACGGTACGGTCGTGGTATGGGCTGCGCTGCTCAAAGCCGATACAGGGCGCGAACTCGGGCAATATCTCGGTGAGAACGCCCTCGTCGCAGATAAGGCGGAGGGCGTCGCAGACGCCGGGTCCGGTCAGGATGCGGTTGAGCTCAGCCTGCACCCTCTCGCGGGAGACAGCCCGCAAAAGCCCGCGGCAGCGTCCGGCTGCCGCAAGGGACGCGGGATCGGGCGAAAAGGAAAGCTGCGAAGCAAATCGGAAAAGCCTGAGGATACGCAGCGCGTCCTCCGAAAATCTCCGCTCCGGCTCGCCTACGCAGCGCAGCGACCCGCTTACAAGATCCTGCCTGCCGCCAAAGGGATCGATAAGCCCTTCCTCCGGGCTAAAGGCCATTGCGTTTACGGTAAAGTCCCTGCGGGAAAGGTCCTCGGTTATATCGCCGGTAAATATAACGCGATCGGGGCGGCGGCGGTCGGAGTAGCCCTCGTCCCGGCGCATGGTGGTTATTTCGATCTGCATGCCGTCAATAACGAGAGTCACCGTACCGTGCTTAAGTCCGGTGGGAAGAGTTCTCAGCCCGGAGAAAATCTTAGGGATCGCATCGGGTAAAGCGCCGGTGCAAACGTCCCAGTCATGGGGCTCGCGACCAAGCAGGCCGTCCCGGACGCAGCCGCCTACGGCATAAGCTCTGTGGCCCGCCACTCTCAGCGCCTCCAGGCACCGCGCAACCGGGCGCGGCAGCGCAATCTCCAAGCGTCTCCCCTCCCCCGATGAATCTGTCCATAAACTTAAAACGCGGGCTCTTCAATATGTAGTATACCACAAGATTGCCTTCTCAGGCAGTTCCGGGTGGAAAAAGCCTCCCGGACGTGATAGAATAACCGTAGATTTTTAAATTTATTCTGATCCGCAATTAAAGGAGGGATCTTATGCCCGATTTTATTATCCTGACCATTCCCGTAAAAAAGAAGATAGCCCTTATAGCTCACGACAACAAGAAGCAGGACTTGGTAGACTGGTGCGCCCGCAACCAGGAGATACTTATCCGCCACGAGCTCTGCGGCACCGGCACCACCGCCATGCTCATAACCGGCATGACGGGCATGACGGTAAAGGGCTACAATTCGGGGCCTTTGGGCGGCGATCAGCAGATAGGCGCAAAAATAGTGGAGGGCAAGGTGGATCTTGTAATCTTCTTTTCCGATCCGCTTACGGCGCAGCCCCACGACCCCGACGTAAAGGCGCTCATGCGGATAGCCCAAGTCTACGATATTCCCATAGCGACCAACCGCGCGACCGCCGATTTCTTGATAACCTCACCCCTCATGAACGCCACATACGACCGCAAGGTGGTCAATTTCCGCCGCGCCGTATCCCGCCGCAGCCAAGAGATGGCCAATATGGCCGACAGAGAACCCGCCGAAAAACGCAATTAACTCGCGTTAGGGCTTGCTTTATACTACTGCGCGCTTAAAGCGCAACGCCCCCTTTGCAGGGGGGCGCTCGCGGCCTGTTTTCCGGCGGGAAAACAGGCTTTTCTATTTTATCAGGGGATTTTTCTCCGACGCGTACTCGCGGGTGGCGGTAGGCTTTCCCTTGCGGGCCAGCAAAAAGGCCGCGATTCGCTTTACTATCTGATAGATAATGGCAAATAGGGGTACGCCTATAAACATTCCGGCAACGCCCATAAGACCGCTGAAGAGCATTATTGAAAACATGACCCACAGCGCGGAAATGCCTATAGAATCGCCAAGTATTTTCGGGCCCAGGATGTTGCCGTCAAACTGCTGAAGCAGCAGGATAAATATCAAGAACCACACGGCCTGCATCGGGTTCTCAACAAGCAGGATAATCGCGCTGGGAATCGCCCCTATAAATGGGCCGAAATACGGAATTACATTTGTAACGCCCACAATAACGCTGATAATAGCGGCATAGTCGCCCATCCGCAGTATGGTCATGCCGACAAAGCACATAACCCCTATTATGACGGAATCTATCACCTTGCCCACCACAAAACCGCTCAGTATGCGGTTCGCGTCGGTAGCGACCTCTTGAATTAAAAGGCTTGCCCTGTCGGGGAATATGGCCGCTAGGAGCTTTCTTGACTGAGCGAAGAGGGTTTCCCGATTCAGGAGCAGATAGACCGAGACGAAAACGCCCAAAAAAAGGTTGAGTATGCCGGTTGTAATCCGCTGTGTGGTTTCAAGCAAAGAGCGCATAAAATCGGTTGAAAGATACTCGGCCGCCCTTCCCAGCAGACTCTCGACCGTCTCAAGAAGCCTTGAGAGGAAGGTCATCATAACTGCGCGGAACTCGGTGTCGCCGCTATCGGTCCGCTCGTTTATATATCGCATTACGTCCGCGTAAAGATCCTCTAAAAGTCCGAAATAGTTTTGCAGGTTTTCACCGATTCTTCCCACGCTTGTTACAATCTGAGGCAGCACAAGAGCCACGAAGACAACTATGGCCGTAAGCGCTATGATATAGGTAAGAAGCAGCGCGACAGCCCGTCTTGAAGCGGGCTTAAGGCTCTTGCCAAAATAGCGCGGCAGCAGCCGGTCGTCGAAGGCGCGAAGCATGGGGTTGAGTAAAAACGCGAATACAAGGCCATTTACGAAGGGCTGCAAATACCCCGCTACCCTTTTTAACCAGGCGCTCACCACCTCGATATTCTGAAAGGCCTCAAAAAAGATCATGGCGGCCACAAGCACAAGGAGCGCGTAAATCGCGATGGCCGTGTACCTGGGGTTGTGTTGAAACTTCATAACTCCGCCTCGCTTTGCTCGGGTTTTTCTGTCCTCACGCGTCGCGAAAAGTGGCCTCAGCCCTCTTCTTCTTCCGCGAGCCGCGACCAGAGTGAGAGCTTTTCGTCCAAAATCCCCCGCTTTTCTTCGAGGTTATCACAGGTTTCGCGCAAAAGCAAGTAATCGGCCGCAACTTCCGGCGAGGATACCTTTGATTCGAGCCCTAAGATTTCCGCCTCAAGCTCTTCTATCTCATCTTCAAGCCGCGCTATCTCTTGCCTGCGGGCCACCTGCTCGCTCCGCTGCTTTTTGGTGCGATAGGCGCTTTTTTGGGGGGTCTCGTCTTTTCCCTCCAGCTGAGGCGCCGCCCGGGCCGGGGCCTCTTCCCTTGCCCTTTGAGCGAGGTAATCGTCGTAGCCGCCCTTATAAAGGCGGATTCCGCCCTCGTGCATCTCGGCTATCCACTGGGGGAATTTGTTCAGAAGATAACGGTCGTGCGAGACGACCAGAAGCGTTCCCGTATAGGCCTTAAGGGCCGCGTCCAAGGCCTCCCTGGCCGCGAGGTCAAGATGATTGGTGGGCTCGTCCATCAACAGAACGTTGCCCGCCTTTATAGTCAGTATCGCGAACTTGAGCTTGGCCCGCTCCCCGCCCGAAAGGGCGCTCACCCTTTTATGAACGGCGTCGCCCGTTATCCCCATGTTGCCCATAACGGTGCGCAGCTCCTGCTCGGTCTTTTGGGGGAACCGGTCCCACAGCTCGTTTAGGGCGCTTTTGCCTGAGCTTAGCGCGAATTCCTCCTGCTCAAAGTAGCTTACCTCTGTGTTTACTCCCCACTCTACCCGGCCATGGTCCGGCTTATCCCCCCCGCCGCCCAGCAGCGCTCTCAGAAAGGTCGTCTTGCCTATCCCGTTGGCGCCCACAAGAGCCACCCGGTCGCCCCGCATAAGGTGAAAATCCACGCCGTCTATAAGCTTTCTGCGCTCGGCCCCCTCCCCCACGCTCAGTGAAAGCCTCTCAACGTGAAGAACATCCTTAACGGGCTCTCTGCGGCAGGTAAATCGTATTTTAGGCGGCCTCTCGGGCGGGCGGGGTCTTTCGGTTCCGTCCTGCTCGAGCTTTTCGAGTATCTTTCGCCGCGACTGCGCCCGGGCGGTGGTGCTTGCCCTTACAAGATTGCGGGCGACAAATTCCTTAAGATCGTCGATCTGGTGCCGGCGGCTGTCGTATTCCTTTTGCAGCCTGATATACCGCTCCTCCTTGAGAGCCACATAGCGGCTGTAGTTACCGGGATACGTTACAAGGCGGCGGCGCTCTATTTCCCATATGCCGGTGCATATTCTGTCGAGGAAGTAACGGTCGTGAGACACCGCCAGCAGCGCGCCCTTGTAGCCCAGGAGATATTCCTCGAGCCAGCCCAGCGTTTTAAAGTCAAGATGGTTGGTCGGCTCGTCGAGTATGAGAAGGGCCGGCTCCTCCAGAAGCAGCTTGCAGAGGGCAAGGCGGGTCTTCTCCCCGCCCGATAGAACGTCGACCGGGGTTGCGGGATCGGTCGCGCCAAAGCCCATCCCCGAAAGGACGGTGCGTATCTTAACGTCGATCAGGTAACCCTCCCGGCTCTCAAAGAAGGTCTGAAGGCGGTCATATCTCGCGGAAAGCCCGGGGTAATCTGGATGTACGGCGCCTTTCACGGCCAGCTCGCGCTCCAGGGAGCGCAGCTCCCGCTCCGAGTCCAGAAGCTCTTTAAAAACGGAGCGCATCACTTCCCGGATACTGCGCCCCGAGGAAAGGCCGCTGTTCTGGCGCAAAAAGCCAAA
>JAITVF010000185.1 GCA_031285945.1 Oscillospiraceae bacterium | reverse complement strand
CTGTGGAAGCAGGCGGGCAAAAAAGGACGCAAAGTCCGCCACTTGCTAGTCACGGCGCTGTGCTTTATTCTCGGGTTTTATTTGCTCCGTTTCGGGTTTTCGGCCGTCAGCGGAAATCTTCCTCAAACCTTTTTTGTCTGGGTTCTAGCCGGGGTGCTCATAGGTCTGGGAATGCTGGTGCCGGGTCTTAGCCCCTCTAACTTTCTTGTGTACATGAATCTTTACAAACCGATGGTGGACGCTTTTAAGACCATTGATTTTATGGTAATTCTGCCGGTTTTACTGGGCGGCGGCATCTGTGTCCTTTTGTTCTCAAGGATTGTCGATTTTTTATTTTCCAAGTATTACTCGGGGATGTTCCATGCCATGATCGGGATTGTGCTCGCGTCCACCGTTATTATTATCCCTTTTGGGGTTGAGTATCGCGCGGCGGCGTTGCTTGTGTGCTTCCTTTCTCTTCTTGTGGGGGCGGGGCTTGGTTATTGGATGGCCTCTCTTGACGATCTTTAGAGTTATGCTCTTTTGAGTTATGCTCTTTAGAATGATGATGCTGATCCCTCTTCTTTTCAATCTCGCATAAATCCTTTAAGGCCGCCATGGATAGCATATCCTTGCTGAGCATGGAAAGAAAAAGGCTCAGGTTTATAAAGTCCCTGTCCGAAAGGGTGCAGAACAGATGATTTGTAAGCGCCGTTAGCAGGGCGTTAAGCTCGGTCGGTTGCAACTGCTCACCCCCGGTAGAGATTGCGTCGCGGGTCAGGGTGTGGTGCTAAGCGTGGTATTACCCGCTGTAGTATTTAAGGCGGGTCCCGTTTCTACTGTGCTGACCTGATCGATAGCCTCCAGCGCGCGCATGCGAATGATCGCCTCGATGTTATTATTAAGCAAGCCGAGCAGGGTGGAAAGCGGAACAAGATCCTTGTTTTCCATTTGCTTGGCGAGCATATTCGCTATCGCCACCGAAGCCGCCCCCATTGCGCTGACATCCACTCCGTATCACCCCCTGAAATCAATATATGCACAAAATGATCTTTCGGTCTACATCCCGCTCTTGTGTGGCCTTTATAGCAACCTAAACGAATGGCAAAACGCTTAAAAGCCCTAATACATAACCCGCAATTATAGCGATCATCCCCCGCCTTCGGCGGGGGATGATCGCTATAATATCTCGGTGATTACAAGGTTCAGGCAATCGCGATCTCTGTAAAGGTCAAGTATTTCGCCGGTCGGCAGGATCCGCACGACGGGGCGCATCGCGTTTTCCGTGTTGTATACTACGGCGGTGGCTCCGTTGGAAAGTCTTATTTTGCTGCCTGGCGGATACAGCTCAAGCCTTTTGATAAAGGCTTCTACCACGCTAAAGTCGAACTGGGTCTCGATTCCGCCCATAACGTATTCAATGGCCTCCGCCGGCGGGAGAGGTGAGCGGTAAGGCCGGTTGGAGGTAAGGGCGTCGTAAACGTCAGCCACAGAAATTATCCGGCTCCAAAGCGGGATATTCTCTCCTGTCAGGCCACGCGGATAGCCTGTACCGTCAAACTTTTCGTGATGATGCAGAACGACCTCGCGTATCTCTTCGTCTCCGATACCGCTTTTGCTCAGGTAGTCGTATCCGGCTTTCGAGTGGCTGCGTATCGCCTCAAACTCCAATTCGGTAAGTCTGCCGGGCTTTTGTATAATCTCTATGGGAACCGCTGTTTTTCCTATATCGTGCATCATGGCACACTTGGCGATTCTGCGCATATCGTTTCGATTCATACCCATCCCCTGTGCGATCGCAAGAGACAGCACCGCTACGCTCAGGGAGTGGTGATAAGTGTAATCGTCGTAGCTTTTTAAGTTGATTATGTTAATAAGGGTGCCGCTGTCTATAGTATCCACCAGCTCGTCCACAATTTTGTCGAACCGGTGGGCCACGGATAAGCCGGAGTGAGCGTCGACCGCGTCGCGTGAAATCGAGCTCTTATATATTTCCTCAAGGCTCTGAACAGCCCGGTCCCTCAGGCCGGGGGAAAGAGTGGGCTTTGCCTGCGGTACGTATATCGGCGAATTCGAATGCGTTTCGGCGCGCGGGATATCCTCGTTAATATAAGCAAAGCGAATCTGATGCTTGCGCATAAGGTCAATCAGGGCAGGCGTCAGCGGTGTTTTTTCGCGGACAAGGGGTATGGCCTCATTGACCAGTGTAATATCGCGGCCGACCATCATCCCGGGCTCCATATTATCGATATGTGTAAGTTTCAAAGTAACCTCACTCCACTCTGTTTACACCTTTATCTTCTTATTTTAGCACTATAACGCAGATATAACAATACTGCTCTTGCGCATTATAAAAGTGTCCCCATTTTTCTTTTGGTTAACGCCATATTGTTCACGGCAAAGCCTCAGTACGAATATACTGTAGCAATCAACTGTTTGACAGAAATGGAGAGTGAATCAGGTGCTTGATGTAACGCAGCTGCAAAATATTGATCCGGGTGTATTCGCGCTAATGCAGCCCCATGTCAGGGAATCGGTAGACCGTTATGGCAAAGGGCGCAACCTCTCAGAGTCGGATATCGACCGTATGGCCGAAGAGGTGGTGCGCAACTCCTCGGCCGGAGCGCGCTCTTCGGCAGGTTATGACCGCAACGCCCTGCTGGATATCGCGCGTTTTTTGTTGCTCATAAGCCTTTACAATACATACGGCTATCAGCTTGATCCCTTTTGGGAGCTTTACTTTGGCGGAATCCCCGAATTTGTGCTGCCATACTTGATATTAGGGCTTCCGGCATTTTACAGGATTCCATGGAGACCTCCCTATACCGGCCCATTTTTCAGACCCCCTCACCCGCCTCATCCGCCCCGCCCGCCTCATCCGCCACACCCGCCTCATCCGCCTCGCCCGCCTCACCCGCCTCACCCGCCTCGCCCGCCTCATCCGCCTTATCCGCCTCGCCCGCCTCATCCGCCTCATCCGCCTCACCCGCCACACCCTCCACACCCGCCTCATCCGCCTCACCCGCCTCATCCGCCTCACCCGCCTCACCCGCCTCACCCGCCACACCCGCCTCGCCCGCCTCATCCGCCTCATCCGCCACATCCGCCACATCCGCCACATCCGCCACATGGCGGAAGTCATCACCATCGGCCCGGGGGCGCCGGAGCACGCAGACCATAACATAAAAACGCGCCCGGGAACACCACCAGATGTTCCCGGGCGCCGGCATGTGGCAAACGCCCAAAGCTTAAATATACATCTTTTAATAAATGACGGCGTCTGGTATAATAGTCATAGATGCACTATTATACCAGATTTGCTTCGCTACTATGGTATAATAATTATGACAGCGTCTGCAAAATAAACTTAAGGAGCGTATTGAGTATGCAGTTTGAAGTGTTTATCAATTTTGACGGTAATTGCCGCGAGGCTCTGGAGTTCTACTCCGGGGTATTCAAAACCGAGATTCAAAATTTAATGACCTATGCCGAGGTCCCGCCCGACGATACCGGCTACATCTTGCAGGAATCAGACATGGATAAGGTCATGTACGCCGGGCTCCAGTTCGGGAACATGGTGGCGATGTTTATGGACATGCCCTCCGGAATGCCGCTGGTTAAGGGCAATAACATCACGCCGACCGTCAGCATGGAAGATAAGGCTGAAGTCGAGAGAATATTCAATGAGCTAAGCGTTGGCGGCACAGTGAACGAAAATCTCGGGAAAACCTTTTACAGCGAGCTTTATGGCGGCGTTACCGACAAATTCGGTATCAAATGGCAGCTGTTGCACTACGTTAAGTGCTAAGCGCTCTGGCGGCGATATAAAAAAACTCTTGACAAGAATAACTCTTTGGTATACACTGGCTTACAAATTGATTATTCATTTACGGAGGCCCGCTATGAATGGCACCGTCCGCGCGATTAACCTTCTAACAAGCATCTTTAACGAAGTGTTCTTTACTTCGTTTATTGGCTTGTTCTTTTTTATGCGGCCGGTTGTTCACAGAAAAGCTCTTATGTTGTAGTGTTTACGACTAAAAGCGCCTGTGGCAATCGGTACGGTTGCCACAGGCGCTTTTTATATTCCCCTGAGAGGAGTCGAGTCGATAATATTGGGAAGAACATGCCGTTCCCGGGCGTTTGCGCCCGTTTTTCAGTGAATCGTATGTAATACTAAACCCAGCTCGCAATAAAAAACATAGTCAGCCCTCTATCATGTAATAATATAGCCACCAATAAAAGGGAGTTTTTGCAATGAGAGCAAAAAACAGGTATCTTGTCCTGGGCGCCGGAATGATAATTCAGTTTTGCGCCGGGATTATCTATATGTGGAGCGTCTTCCGCGGGCCGGTGTCCGCGCATTTGAACTGGGACGCGGGAGCGGCGGCGCTTACATCCTCGGTTATGCTGGCGATGTTTGTGCTCGGGATTATTGCCGGCGGTTACGCGCAGGATAAGCTGGGGCCAAAACGGGTTACCATTGCGGGCAGCTCCTTGATAGGCGCCGGAATGGCCTGTACCGCTCTCGTCACGGCCGGCTCGCCGTGGCTGGTCTACGTAACCTACGGCGTCGTCGGCGGCCTGGGCGTGGGGACGGTATACACCGCCACGGTGGCAGCCATTCAAAAATGGTTCCCGGACAGGCGAGGCTTCGCCTCGGGGATGATTGTAAGCGCCTTCGGCTTTTCTCTGGTAGTCTTCGCCCCTCTTGCCAGGGCTATGCTTGCGAGCTTGGGCGTCACCGCAACTTTTCTGATTTTTGGGGCAAGCTTTTTTGTTCTGTGCGGGGCATGCTCCCTTGCCATTCAAAACCCGCCGGAGGGCTACTCGCCCGGAGGGTACAAGCCCGCGCAGGCAGCCGCAAGCCGCCGTCAGTACGCCCCCAAGGAGATTGTTAAGACAAAGCAGTATTACCTGCTGGCAGGCGGCTTGCTGTTCACTTTGCCTGCGTACTTTATTTTGAACCCCGTGTTTTTGTCCCTCGGAGCGGTCAGGGGCCTGTCTGAAGACCTTGCCCTGCTCGGCGTCGCGCTGACAGGCGTCAGCAGTGCGGCGGGCCGGCTGGCGGTATCCTGGATATCCGACAAAACCGGGCGAAAAGTCGCTATGGTCGCTATCGCGCTTATAATCCTCTGCGCATCGCTGACCATGATCGTCGGTGAGGGCTTGCTGTTCCTGCTCTGCATAATGCTGATTTCCTTCGGCTTTGGCGGCGCTTCGAGCGTTTACGCGGCAATGACGGCCGAAAGCTTCGGTACCCGGTACGGCGGTATGAACTTTGGGCTTGTCATGCTCGGGTTCGGCGTATCGGCGCTGGTTTTTCCAATGATATCTAACAGGATCACGGCAGGGGGTAGCTATACCGGAGCGTTTCTTCTGGCCTCGGCAACCTGCGCTGTGGCTGTGGCGCTGGTACTTATGATGGATAATCCGGCAAAAAGCGTGTCAAAATAAGAGACTGCGTATCATCCGGCAGGCTCCGCAGCCTTTGTAACGGCCTTGCCCGTCCAGCGGCCCGTCAGGTAGTAGAGCCAGCTCGCGAGGCTGCTGAGTCCCCAGCCTATGGGAATGGACCAGGCCAGCGCCTCGGGCCCCATCCCGCCCCACCACACCAGCGCGTAGGCCGAAAGGGTGCGGATAACAAGGCTGGATACCGGAAAGATCATTGCTACAACGCCGTCGCCAACGCCGCGGAAAAATCCGTTGAAGCTGAACAGTAAAGAGAATAAAAAGTAAAACGCGGATATCACGTTGAGATATCTTAGCCCTATCCCCATTATTTCCAGAGTGTTGACATCCTCGCGATTCAAAAAGAGAGCGAGTAGGTGCGGCCCCAGCAGCCGCACGATCAGCGAGAGGCATATCGCCAGCGCGACCATATAAAGCACCGACGAGCGAAAGCCTCTGCGCACCCGTTCAATAAGCCCGGCCCCCATATTCTGGCCCACAAAGGTGGAAAGGGCCATGCTGAAGTTGCTTATCGGCAGGGTAGCGAGCTGATCAAACTTAACCGCGGCGGTTACTCCCGCCATCGCGACCGAGCCGAAGGAGTTGATAAGCCTGGTAATTGTCAGGTTGGCCAGCGAAACCAGGGAAAGCTGGAGGGCGGCGGGCGTTCCGTAGCGCAAAATCGCGCCGAACATCCGCCGGTCATAAACGAAGCCCTTAACTGTAAGGAGAGGAACCGTGCGCCGCGTATATATGTAACAGAGAACCGCCGCCACAGCCTGGGCGATAATCGTTGCTATCGCGACGCCGAATACTCCCAGCCCGAAGCGTACCACTAACAAAAGATCAAGCCCCGTATTAAGGACTGTTGAGATGATCAAAAAATATAGCGGACTTCTCGAGTCCCCCAGCGCCCTCAGGTAAGCCGTGTACATGTTAAAGAATATGGGGAAAATTATCCCGGCCATTAAAACCCTCAGATAAAGTCTTGCGTCGTCTAATATATCGGCCGAGGTGTTTAGCGCCCGCAGGATAGCCGGCGCGCAAAAAATTCCTACAGCGGTTATCACAACCGAAAACACCGCAAGAAACAATATGCTGGTCGAAACGGCCCGCTCAAGATTATCGTACTGCTTTGCCCCGTAGTATTGGGCTATAACGACCGACGCGCCGGTCGTAAGCCCTATGAGCACCGCCAGCAAAAATTGCAGCACGTTCATGGCGACCCCCACCGAGGCAAGCGCCGTTCCGCCGACAAACCTTCCGACAACAATGGCGTCCACCATGCTGTAAAGCTGCTGGAACATGTTGCCTATAAGCATGGGCAGCGAAAACATAAGAATCTGTCGGGCCGCGTTGCCGCTGGTAAAATCATTCATGGGATTCCTCCAAAGGTATTATGAAAACCGCCTCAGCCGGCGAGTCTTTGCAGGATAAGCTGCCACATGGGAATGGTCACGAAGGAAAGGGCTGTGCTCAGCACAACGCAGCTGCTGGCAAAAACCTCGTCGGCGCGATATTTTGAGGCGAGCATGACCGATACTATACCCGCCGGCAGCGCAGCCATAAGGACATTGATCGACAATGCGAGGCCCCGCAGGCCAAATAGCCACGAAAAACCCAGCACTGCGGCGGGCAGCACTATTATCCGCATCACTGTGTGATAGACAGTGCGCGGATTAAGGATTGATTTAGTGTTTGCCCCCGCCAATATCATTCCGGTAAGAAGCATCGAAATTGGGGCGGAGCATGCGCCCAAAGCCCCTATCGAGTTTTCAATCACACCCGGCAGAGACACTTTAAAATACGAGACCAAAAATCCAATCGCCACCGACAAAACGCAAGGGTGAGTCGCCACTTTTTTAAGAGCGTTTTTTTTATCGAAGGCGCCGGCATAGTAGGCAAGCCCCACCGACCACATGGAAATGCAGTAAGGGAGCTGATAGCAGGAGCTGAGAATAATCCCGGGGCCGCCGTAAATCGCCTCGGCAATAGGGGCGCCGACAAA
>JAITVF010000165.1 GCA_031285945.1 Oscillospiraceae bacterium | reverse complement strand
TGCGGTCTTTTTTCCGTCCTGCTGCGTTGTCCTCCTCGGTGGGCGTCAGCCCACCGTCGTCGTCCGCCTTGCAGGGCGAAAAAAATCCTCGCAAGTCTTGAAACGATTTTAATCGCGGAGTAGTATAACTAACGGCTATCTGTCCAGCTGCGTCTTGAGTCCCTGAAGGATTTTCTTTTCACGGCGCGAAACCTGCACCTGGGTCATTCCGAGCTCGGTCGCGGTTTGGGTCTGGGTTTTTCCGCCGAAGTAGCGAAGATAAACGAGCCGGCGGTCAGAGGGCTCGAGCTGGCCGAGCACCTGCTTTAAAGATAGCATGTCGGAGAGTGCGTCCTCGGGCGAATCTACCGGCAGATCGAGCTGGCCGCCGCCGTCCTCCTCCCCGGCAGTGAGGGATAGCGGCGGGGTGGCGGCCGAGATCGCCTCTACTACCTGGGTCTCTTCGACGCCAAGCTCTTTGGCGATTTCGCTTATGTGGGGCTCACGGCCGTGGCGGACGCCAAAGTATTCGCGCATTCTGCCTATTTTAAGGGAGAGCTCCTTAAGGGTGCGGCTTACCTTGATGGTGCCGCCATCGCGGAAGAGGCGGCGCATTTCGCCCAGGATTACCGGAACGGCATAGGTGGAAAAGCGAACGCCCCGGTCAAAGTCAAAAGCGTCCGACGCCTTTATAAGCCCCACGCAGCCCGCCTGAAAGAGGTCGTCGTATTCCATTCCCCGATTCTTGAGCTTCTGGGCGCAGGAGTGTACCAGCCCTATGTTGTTTTCAATAAGCTCCTCGCGGGTCAACTCGGTCTTGTTCATTCGGCGCCTTTCCCGTCGTCCTGCCCCCGCAGCCGCACCATGCGCGTCAGCGAAACGCTTGTTCCTTTGCCGGGCGCCGACCTCACCCTTACTTTGTCGCAAAGGCTTTGCATAACGGCAAAGCCGAGCCCCGCCCGCTCGCCGTCCGGGCAGGAGGTGTATAGCGGCTCCATAGCCCTGCCGATATCATCAATCCCGCAGCCCTTGTCCTTTATTGTCACGACAATCCGACTGTCGGGGTAGATAGCCGCGGTTATGTACACCATGCCGATAGAATCGGGGTAGCCGTGGACAATGCAGTTGGTGACCGCCTCAGAGACGGCTGTTTTTAAGTCGGTGAGCTCGTCCACCGTGGGGTCGAGCTGACTCATAAAGGCCGCGACCGCCGTCCTTGAAAAGGCTTCGTTGTTGGATTTGCTCATGAAGGTAAGCTTCATCTGGTTCAGCATTTTCATTTTGCCCTTCCCCCCGTTTCAATGTTGGCGAGCTTTTCAAGGCCCGCGAGCTTCATTACCTTTTTTATGTGCGCCGGCATATTGTCGATCAAAAGCTCGCCGCCAAGCTCCCTCATCATGGCGTAGCGGCCCATGACAAGCCCTATGCCCGACGAATCCATAAAAGTGACGTCCCTGAAATCCAGCATGAGCCTCTCGGGGCGGGCCCGGCCGGCCGCTTCGTCGATTTCCTCGCGGATAGCCTTAGCCGAGTGATGGTCGATTTCACCAATAAGGCAGGCTGTGAGCAGGTCGTCCGCCAGATATATACGAACCGACATCTTAAGCATCAACATCCTTTCATCGCATTAATTGCGCGAGCGGTACTCTGTCGCGCCCAAACAGTATTATCCGTTTATGATTATCTTTTCCAGAAAAAAATCTCCTATCCAATAGGATAAGAGATTTTTGGCAAAAATTTGAGCGGATTTTGTCGGTCAGCAAAGTAGAATGGAGAGAGCGGAGGAAGCCATAATACTAAGGAAATTTACCGCGTCGTTGCCAAGCCATCCGATTCCGCAGGCTCGTGGAAGGGTCAGGCCGTCCGCCACCGGCTTTTCGGTAAGGCCGCCGTTCGGCAGCCGGTATTTTACCTGACACGAGGCGCCCAGACAGGAATCGATAAGGCTTCCTGTCACGCCCGCCAAAAACACGGCCGCCATCCTGGCCGGGCCGGCGATCGCTGCTATGGCGAGAGAGCCCAGCATAGCCCCGCAAAGGCCCGTAAGGGTCACCCCGCCCGAAATCCCCCTGGAGACCGGCCGCATTGTGAGGATGGAACGGGGAATCGATTTTGAAAGCATTCCGATTTCGGAGGAAAAAGTATCGGCGGAGGCGGCGCAAAGAGACGCGAACACCGCCGTAAGAAAGCCCGCCCCCCCGGTAAAGTAATAGGCGGCGGCCCAGATAAGGGCGGGCAGCCCGTTTGCCGCAACCTGCGCCACCCCGCGGCAGCCGCTTCGCCGGTGAAGCGACGAGGGCTCCGCTTTTTTTTCCTTGCCGATCCGGCTGACGATACTGCAAGGCAAAAAGAAGGCCATAAGGGCGCAATAGGCCCCCGCGCCGCCCCAAATAAAGAGCGCGGTACCCAGCAAAAGAGCCGCGATTCCGCCGGCCAGGGTAACGGCCCGCAGATAAAAGGCGCCCACAAGAACAATCAGAGTGACCCCAAGGCAGCAAAATACGGGAATAAGTACCGGATGCGCCACCATACTATACATTGAGAAGGATACGGCTACAGGCAGCGTAAAATTATCGAAGCCGTTAGAGGATACAAGCTCGGCGGAGGCGGCGATTATACCGCAGGCGAACCCGGCCGAAAGAGCGATATCCGGTCTGTAAAAATACGAGACGATACCCACCGCGAGCCCCGAAAACAGCGCGGCGGTAATTGTTCCCTCGGCGGTTTTGCCGGAAAACGGCGGCGGGAAGGGATGCTTGCCGAAGCGGATGCCTATAAGGGCTGCAAAGCCGTCCCCATAGCCCATTGCGAGTATCCCGCAGGCGCAGATCCAGGGACTGCCTATCCCCCAGAAAAACGCGCAAAGCAACACCAGCGAGACCGCGAACCAGACGGTGCCGGGAGTATTGTCTTTTTCCCGCTCAATGCCGGAAAAAAGGTTTTTGCGCCATGATATCCAGTTGACAACTACAAAAATAGCGGGGGGAATCACGACCGTCGCCGTCGAGGAAAAAACGGCAAGGGCGATAATAATCCAGTTGGAGAGCAAAATGTGGGCGATCTTGCGGCAGGTCTCGCCCGAAAACCTTCGGCGCAGCAGGGAAGTGACCCCGATTACCGCAAAAACAGAGGCTGTTAATATTATAATAGCGCGGGCTTCCCGGAGCACAGGCCTCACTACCGTTTCATAATTAATATCAAGCTTAAGGATACCATTGATTGTATTGTTTGGCAATGGCACAGGGAGCGATTTTATTACTTGTCCGCCCCTCATTAATTGAGAGTGGGATGGTTTTTTGGAGCTTATCGGCAATATATCGGCTAAAAACTATTGATTTTTTTGATGTTTTGCACTATTATTATATATACGATAAGGTGCGCCCACACTGTGAATATCATACTGCCCGCTACTTAAATTATATCATCCTGGAGCTGGCCGGTTGTATAAGCCCTGGGTTATACACGGGGGTGATTCCATTGTTGAGGGGAATAGCGGCTTCTTCCGGAATTGGGATTGGCGCCGCCTTTATCCTGCCCTGCCTGGACGTGACGGTTGACCGGCGGCCGGCCGCCGATCCGGCGGCTGAGCTATCGCGCTTTGAGCGGGCGGTGGATATTTTTTGCGGCCGCATCTCCGCCCTTGCCGAGCAGGTTGCCAGGCGCTACGGCGAATCGGAATCGGGAATATTAACGACCCAGATCATGATTATAAACGATGAGAGGCTTCGCGGCGAAATTGAAAGGCGGCTGGCCGAAGAGCGCGAAAACGCGCAGTGCGCCCTTTCCGCCGTACTCGACGATTACACGAGCCAGTTTCTTGGGCTCGAAGACGAGCTCCTTAAGGCGAGGGCCGCCGATTTCAGGGACATTAAGGCTCATATGCTTCAAATCCTCAGGGGGGAAGCTTTCGACCCCCTGCCCGACCTGCCCGACGACTGCGTAGTGGTGGCCGACGAGCTGTGTCCTTCGAGCGCGGCCCTTCTGTCCGAGCGGCAGGTCAGCGCTATTGTAGGCGCCGGAGGCACTACTTATTCCCACGCGGCCATTATAGCCAGGGCCGCGAAAATTCCGGCTGTGGTTTCGGCCGGGGGAAGCTTTCTCTCAGTCATACGCTCGGGCGACGAGCTTATTGTTGACGGCAGCGCGGGCGAGGTTATTCTGCGCCCCACCCCCGAGGAAAAGAGCCGCTACCGCCAGCGCAGGCACCATCAAAGCCTTATTCGCAGCCGGATGGAGAGCACTCCCGCAAAGGCCTCTACACGCGACGGCTTCAGGCTGGAGCTTGGCGCCTCGGTCGTATGCCACCGGGAGCTTCCGCAGCTTTCGGCGAAGGGAGCCGAGGGCGCGTTTGTGTTCCACGGGCAGTTCGCGGGCGGCGAAACCGACGAGCACCGCCTGTTCTTGAGCTGCCGCAGCCTTGTTCGCGCTCTTAAGGGAAACCCCGTGACCATAGCGCCCGGGGGCGACCTTGCTTCCGGCCCCGCCCCGGGCGATATTCCTCAGGCTGTATTGAGCGCCTTTCTGCGGGCTTCCTCTCACGGAAACGTGCGGATAGCGGCGCCCGGCGTGACGTCCCTAAAGGAGCTGCGAAAGGCCCGGTGCGCCATTGAGGAGCTTAAGGCCTCTTTTATGCGGCGCCGCGTCGATTTTGATCCCGACATACGGCTGGGGGCGGTAATGGGCGCGCGGGAAGCCGCTCCCATAGCGGGGGAGCTTGCCCTCGAGGCCGATTTCTTTGTTCTTTGCGCCGATTCTTTTGAACGCGGTTGCGACATGATGGAAAAATCGCATCCCGAAAGCGTTTTATCCAGCTTTGCCCCCGAGTTTCTCCGGCTGCTCTTTAGCGCCGTTCAGGCCGCGCGGGAGGCTTGCGTCCCCGTTTACGTGACTGGCACCCTGGCGGCCGATCCCATGATGCTGCCCTTCCTCGCCGGCTGCGGCGTAAGCGGCCTTTTTGCGCCCTTGCGGAGCCTCTCGGGACTGCGCGAACAAATTGCCAATATTTGTCACGAATTTTGGCGCGAGCGGGTTGCCGAAATCATAGCTTTGCCTTCTTTAGGCGATGTTGTGGCCTATATTAAGAAAAACTGGTCGGAGCGGGCCTGATACCTGCGATAATTATTTATCCGCCGTCTTTCAGAATATTTTAGTTTGGCCGAAAAATATTCTGAGGGATTGTGCATTGCAAAAAACCGAATTCCGCGCGCAAGAAGCGCGGCGGCAACATTTTATGTGGCGTTTCGGGTCCCGGTAAACAGGGGGGATACCTTTTGGCAAGCCGAAAGAAGCTTCTTATGGTTGATGATGTTGCGGTAAACCGCATTATTATCGGCGAACTTTTTACCGACTGCTTTGAAGTGCTCGAAGCCGAAAACGGCAGGGCGGCGCTTGAGCTTATCCACAGGTATAAGGATGAGCTGGCGGTTGTTCTGCTCGATCTTGTCATGCCCGAGCTCGATGGCTTCGCAGTTCTTGACATTATGAACAAGGAAGGGCTTATAAAGACTATTCCCGTTATTATGATAACGGGAGAAAGCGCCGACGACAAGGTTTTAAAGGGATATTCCCTCGGCGTTTCCGATCTTATAAACAAGCCCTTTAACCCGGAGATCGTAATGCGCCGGGTCAGCAATGTGGTGGCCCTTTACTCACACCAGCAAAACCTTGAGGAGAGGCTTCGCGAGCAAAAGGAGCAGCTTGAGCAGCAGTCGGCAAGGCTCAGACGGTCTTCACAGTTCGTGATCGACGCCCTTTCCACAACCGTTGAGTTCCGGAACCTGGAATCGGGGGAGCATATCAAGCGGATTCGCGTACTTACAAAGATTTTTCTCGAGCAGCTTCGCCGCGATTACCCTATGAGCGACGAGACCATAGAGGCTATTTCCAGCGCCTCGGTCATGCACGATATCGGAAAAATCGCAATCCCCGACTCGATTCTGTTAAAGCCCGGCCGCCTTACTCCAGAGGAATTTGAGATTATGAAGTCGCACACTCTGCGGGGCTGCGAAATACTTGAGAGCCTGGATTATCCGCAGGCGGACGAAATTTACGATTATTGCTACGAAATATGCCGGCACCATCACGAGCGCTGGGACGGCCAGGGCTATCCCGACGGTCTTGCCGGGGATGAGATATCGATATGGGCGCAGGTCGCCTCGGTAGCCGACGTATACGACGCCCTGACCAGTCACCGGGTCTATAAGGCCGCATATTCCCATGAAAAAGCCGTGGAGATGATCTTGGGCGGCGAGTGCGGCAAGTTTAACCCCAGGCTTATGGAATGCCTGCTCGAGGTTCAGGATTCCCTGCTAGACCGGCTGCGTACAGACGGGCGCGGGGCGCAGGTGGCAGTCAACAGCTAGCCGCTTCAGGCTGCGATATCAGGGAGGCCACGGGGCCTCCCTTTAGCTTTTTATGAGCGCGGCGGCAAGAAATCCTTGCGCAAATATAGCTGTTATCGCGCGCGTATCTGTGCTATAATAGCCGCAAAGGCCGCGGCGATTATATTTTATTATGGCCCGCCTTACGGCGATGGCCAATTATAGCATGTAAACATGCTATAATAATACTTCGATAACTTATTCCAAGAAAGGTTATGAGTATGCGTTTTAAGGTTGATTCCGGCCTGTGGGGCGAGGTTTTCGCCGTGCCGGGCGCCATTGTGGACAAACATATAAAGCTTTGCGGGGCCGTATCCCTCAAGGTTATACTGCTTGCGCTCCGCCACGGGGGCGAGGCCTCGGCGCGGGATATCGCGAGCTTTCTGAATTTGCCCCTCGCCGACGTTCTCGACGCCGTAAACTACTGGATACACCTGGGGGTTCTCTGCCCGTCGGAAAAAGAAGAGGCTTTCGCTCCGGCAGCCCTCTTGCCATTCCCCGCAAAGGGGGCGGAGGAGCCTCTTTCCCTTCCCGCTTTTAAGGGGAATATCCGGGAGCCCGCAGTGGAGGAGCCGCTGGAAAGCCCCGAACGTACGCCACCGGCACAGATGCCGGGAGAGTCGCGCAAAAAGCTTACCCCGCGCCAGATAGGAGACCTAAGCCGCCAGGACGAAAGCGTCGCCTGTCTTTTGCAGGAGGCTCAGGCGGTGCTGGGAAGCCCCCTGACCCCGGTCTCCACCGACACCATCGCGGCTCTTTACAGCTACTACGGCATGAAGCCGGATCTTATACTCATGCTTCTGGGCTACTGCGCGTCTATAGGTAAGGTCAGCATGAGATATATAGAAAAGGTGGCCGCCGGCTGGATTGAGCAGGGGATAGACTCCCACGAAAAGGCCGAATGCGAAATTGTACGCGCTCAGCAAAGGCACGACGCGGAACACAAAATCCGCAGGATGATGGGGATAACCGACAGGGCTCTTATCGCTAAGGAGCGCGAGTTTATAAGCCAGTGGACCGGTGAGTGGAAGTGCCGGGACGATCTTATTCGCCTGGCCTACGAGCGGTGCATAGAGCAAAAGGGCAAGGTAAGCTTCGCCTATATGGGAGGCATTTTGCAGAGCTGGCGGGAAAAGGATATTTCGACCCCCGCGCAGGCAGTGGAGGATATGAAGGCGGGCAAGCCTAAAAAGCAGATAGCCGAAACCGCCTCAAAGGCCTCATACGATCTAGGGGAGCTTGAGAACCTTACATACGAGGAGCTTGTAAGCGTTTAGGAGTTGTTTTTGCATGGGATATCCCAAACAGGTGTATGACAGGGCGTGGGAGGAGCTTGCCCGCAGGGAAAGAGCCTGCCGGGAAGAGGCCCTTGCCCGAAAAGAGGAAATACACAGGCTAATACCAGAAATAAAAGAAATAGCTCGGGAAATGGCTATACAGGGGGCTTTAGTCGCCAAGGCCGCTATAAGCGACCCCGCGGGCGCTCAAAGAAAAATCCGGGAGCTTTCAGAAAGGAATCTTGCCTGCCAGCGCCGCCGGGAGGAGCTGCTCGCAGCCGCGGGCTACCCGGCCGATTACCTTGCGGAGCGCAGCGTTTGCCCGATTTGCAAGGATGCGGGATACGTAGGCCCCCGGATGTGCGGCTGTATGGAGGCGCTGCTGAGAAAAGAGGCGGCCGCATTTCTCGGCCGCTTTTCACCGGCACAGGAGTGCTCCTTCGGAAGCTTTGTGCCGGAGCTTTACCCTGAAACGCCCGACGATTCGGGGGTTTCGCCAAGGGCGCGCATGAAAGAGGTTTTGGCCTTCTGCAAG
>JAITVF010000088.1 GCA_031285945.1 Oscillospiraceae bacterium | reverse complement strand
CCGCCGCGACAATGCGATACATTATGGCCATAACGCGGCGAATGCTTTCAACGTCCCTCTTGCCCCAATACTGGGCGATCATCACGTTGGCGCCTCCGCTGACCCCAAACATGATCATGTTGAGGAAAAATCCCGGCTGATTGGCCAGCTGAACCGCCGAAAGCTGAACCTCGCCGAGCCTGCCCACCATAACGGTATCGGCCATAGATACGGCAAAAAGAATCAGATTCTGTCCGGCAATAGGCAGGGATATATTGATGAATTGCCGCCAGAGCTCCCTGTCATTCCTTAAGTTGTCAAACAAAAATAAAAACTCCCTTAAATCCTTCCTTCGCGAACATCACCTTATAATATCAAATACACGGCGCGATTGCAAGAACAATAAAAAAATTTGAAAAGCGTTATATATGCCCAAAAGCCAATGCAAACGCCGTTATTCCCTCGCTTTTGGCTGGGGAATAACGGCGTTTGCCCTGCCGCGCAGAATCACGATATTCTTTCAAGCTCTTTTTTGAGCCGCTTTACAATTCGCTTTTCGAGGCGGGATATGTAGGATTGGGAGATGCCTATTATCTCGGCCACCTCCTTTTGGGTTCTCTCCGAGCCGTCCTGAAGGCCGAATCGAAGCTGCATGATCCTGCGCTCCCGCTCACCCAGGCGCTCTACCGTTTCGAGCAGGATGGTACGCTCTATTGCCTGCTCTATAGGCCTGTTAATAGCGTCTGAATCGGTTCCCAGAATATCTGACAGCAGCAGCTCATTACCGTCCCAGTCAATGTTGAGGGGCTCGTCAATAGAAATCTCCTGCTTGTGTCCCTGACATTTTCGCATATGCATAAGAATCTCGTTCTCTATGCAGCGCGAGGCGTAGGTGGCAAGCTTTATCCCCCGCTCGGGGCAAAAGGTGTTTACGGCCTTTATGAGCCCTATGGTGCCTATCGATATGAGATCCTCCACCCCTATTCCGGAGGACTCAAACTTACGGGCTATGTATACCACCAGGCGCAGGTTGTGAGTTATAAGCTCCTGCCTGGCGCTTTCAGTTTCCTCTGAAAGCCTCGCGAATACGCTCTCTTCCTCCTCCCTTGTCAGTGGCGGCGGAAGGGTATCAGGCCCGTTAATGTAGTAGATCTTTGTCCTCGCGAACCGGTAATAGAACTTAAGCCACTGCTCACACACCCACACCCAAAGGACCTGCATCATCTGTCCGCACCCTCCGCTTCTGAGCATTCTTATACTGCTCATTAATATGACCGCGATCGCCGCTCTTCTGCCGTACAGCAGTATAAACGCCGCTATCATTCCACTCTGACAGGTCTTCCCGCGAGATCGGGGCTGAGTATGACTTCGCAGCCCTCCGTGCCTATATCCCTGCCCGATACCGCAAGATACACCCGCTCCACCCTGCGTTTTGCTCCATCGCGCTCCGTCTCAAGACAATCCAGCCGTATGGACGGCAGCGCTCCCTCGCCTCCCACCGCCTTATAGGGGATAAGCCGCACACGCGTACCCGCTTTTTTCGCGGCCTCTTCCCAGTCGCCCTTTTCAAGCGCCCGAAAAAGAGGCCCCGGCAAGATTGGGCGGACGGATTCCAGATTAGCTACTATGACCGGCGTTCCGCTGAAAGGCTCATACAAGCTGTTGCCCGAGTCTATAAGGGCTTTGAGCGTAACCTTTTTCTCGCCCAGGAATAGCGTAGCGTCGCAGCACATTCCCGGAACCCTGCTCCCCCGGGAAAATCTCCTGAATAGGCTCAACAGAATATAGGCCGCAACCGTGCAGGCAAGAAGTGTCATAGGGTTGAGGTGATAATATACTACGCCGTTATGGTAAAGCATTCCCCCCGGCGAAAAGATCATCCAGATACCCAGCATTACCCCGGCGAAGAAAAAGCTTACCGCAAAGAACATCCCCCACGCCTTAAGGGTAAACGCAATTCCCCTGCCCGCAAAGGAGACGAGTACGATTGCCGCCGATATCGCCGCCTTGGTCAGTATGGTTGAGAAAAAACCGCCTTGAGGCAAAAAGATTACCAGAGATGAAAACGCACCCAGCAGCGACGCAAAGACAAGCCTAATCCGCCGCGGCGAGCAGCCGAGAAGCCTGGCGGAGGCCTCTAGCAGCAGAACCGTCACCACATAGTTGAGGAGGAGCAGAACGTCGACATAGACCACAGTATCCACCCCTTAGCCTCCCCGCCTACGCAACTGATACTACTCTGCGATTAAAATCGTTTCAAGACTTGCGAGGATTTTTTCGCCCTGCAAGACAGGCGACGACGGTGGGCTGACGCCCACTGAGGAGGACAACGCAGCAGGACGGAAAAAAGACCGCAAGGCTGAAATGATTTTGATTGCGAAGTGGTATGACATCCCCTTGCGCCGTGTTCTTCCATTATAGGAGAAAGGAGCAAGGCGTTTTTGTCGCAAAATCAGGGCCAGGCCCGATAAAATGGCATTGGACAGGCAAAAAACCTCTCACCTTGCGGTGAGAGGTTTTTTAATGAAAGTCTGATTATTATTTAGTAGTCTTGATAACGACGCCGGAGCCGACGGTACGGCCGCCCTCGCGGATAGCAAAGCGGAGTCCTTCCTCAATGGCGATGGGGGTGATGAGCTTAACGTCCATCTCGACGTTGTCGCCGGGCATGCACATCTCAACGCCCTCGGGCAAGGTAATTACGCCGGTCACGTCGGTGGTGCGGAAGTAAAACTGAGGTCTGTAATTGTTAAAGAAGGGGGTGTGACGGCCGCCCTCCGACTGCTTAAGAACGTAAACCTGGCCGCGGAAGTCTACGAGGGGATGAATGGAGCCGGGCTTTGCGAGAACCTGGCCGCGCTGAATCTCGGTGCGCTGTACGCCACGAAGAAGAGCGCCGATGTTATCGCCGGCCTCTGCGTAGTCGAGAATCTTGCGGAACATTTCAACGCCGGTTACAACTGTCTTGCGGCGCTCCTCGGTCATGCCCAGCAGCTCAACTTCCTCACCGGTGGTAATACGGCCGCGCTCGACTCTGCCGGTGGCCACGGTGCCGCGGCCTGTGATGGTGAAAACGTCCTCGACAGGCATAAGAAAAGGCAGGTCGGATTTGCGCTCGGGGGTAGGAATATAAGAGTCGACGGCGTCCATCAGCTTGAGAATAGCCTCAAACTCGGGAGCGTCCACTCCTTCGTCCGACTCAAGGGCCTTGAGGGCGCTGCCTATAACAATCGGGGTATCGTCGCCGGGGAACTCATACTCAGAAAGGAGCTCGCGGATTTCCATCTCGACAAGCTCTATAAGCTCGGGATCGTCGACCTGATCGGCCTTGTTCATGAAAACCACTATATAAGGCACGCCCACCTGACGGGAAAGAAGGATGTGCTCGCGGGTCTGGGGCATAGGGCCGTCAGCAGCGGAAACAACCAGAATGGCTCCGTCCATCTGAGCGGCGCCGGTGATCATGTTCTTGACATAGTCGGCGTGTCCGGGGCAGTCAACGTGGGCGTAGTGGCGGTTCTCGGTCTCGTACTCAACGTGAGAGGTGTTGATGGTAATGCCGCGCTCGCGCTCCTCGGGAGCCTTGTCGATCATATCGTACGCAACAAACTCCGCGCTGCCCTTCATGCCGAGGGTCTTAGTGATGGCGGCCGTCAGCGTGGTCTTACCATGGTCGACGTGGCCGATGGTTCCGATGTTTACGTGGGGTTTATTGCGCTCAAATTTTTGCTTGGCCATTATAATTGTTCCTCCCTTTAAAAGGATTTTTCTTTTTTCGCCCTTGTGTTTACTATGCTATTGTAGCAAGTACAACTAAAAAAAGCAAGTGAAATCGTCGGTTTTTCCCCTGCGCCGCATCCCGCCACCAGTTTTTGGGTAAGATGCGCGGGTATATGCTTTAATTCTTCCCGCCGCGCTGGTGAATAATCCCTTCCGAAATGGATTTTGGCACCTCCACATAGTGCGAGGGCTCCATGGTGTATTGTCCGCGACCCTGGGTTTTAGAGCGCATGTCGGTCGCGTAGCCGAACATTTCCGAAAGTGGAACGGCCGCGTCTATCTGCTGCGCTCCCGACCGGGCTATCATACCGAGTATCTGGCCCCGCCTCGAGTTAAGGTCGCCTATAACGTCGCCCATATACTCCTCGGGAACGGTTACGGTAACCTTCATTATGGGCTCGAGGATAACCGGGTTCGCTTTGGCCATAGCCTCCTTAAAGGCCATGGAGCCCGCGATTTTAAAGGCCATTTCGGAGGAGTCAACCTCGTGGTATGAGCCGTCGAAGACGCTTGCGATAACGTCCACCACGGGGTATCCCGCCATAACCCCGGCCTGCATAGCTCCCTGTATACCCTGATCGATGGGTCCGATATACTCTTTTGGGATAGATCCGCCGACAACCTTGTTCTCAAAGAGGTAGCCCTTGCCGCTCTCGTTGGGAGCGACCCGCAGCTTAACGTGCCCGTATTGGCCGCGCCCGCCCGACTGACGGGCGTACTTGGTATCCACCTCGACCTCTTTGCGGACCGTTTCCTTGTAGGCGACCTGAGGCTTGCCGACGTTGGCCTCCACCTTAAACTCGCGCAGAAGGCGGTCGACAATAATCTCGAGGTGCAGCTCGCCCATTCCGGCAATGATGGTCTGCCCTGTTTCCTCGTCGGTGTAGAAGCGGAAGGTTGGATCCTCCTCGGCAAGCTTCTGCAGGGCGACGCTCATCTTTTCCTGGCCAGCCTTGGTCTTGGGCTCGATAGCCACCCTGATGACGGGGTCGGGGAATTCCATAGACTCGAGTATTATAGGGTGCTTCTGGTCGCAGATAGTATCGCCAGTGGTGGTATTCTTAAGCCCGACAGCCGCCGCTATATCGCCCGCGTAGCAAATTTCGAGATCCTGGCGGTGGTTGGCGTGCATCTGAACTATCCGCCCTAGCCGCTCATTGTTATCCTTATTGGCGTTGTAAACCGAAGAGCCCGCGTTGACCTTACCCGAATAAACCCTGAAAAAGCAAAGCTTACCCACAAAGGGATCGGTCGCGATCTTAAAGGCCAGCGCGGCAAAGGGCGCATCGTCGGAGGAAGGGCGCGACTCCTCTTCGTCCTTTTTGGGATTTATCCCTTTGATGTCCTCAACGTCGGTGGGGGCGGGCATATAGTCGACTATCGCGTCCAAAAGCTTCTGCACGCCCTTATTCTTGTAGGAGGTGCCGCAAACGACCGGAACCATTTTGTTTTCCAGCGTGGCCTTTCGTATTGCGCGCTTAACGTCGGCTACGGGAAGCTCCTCCTCGCCGTCAAGGTAGCGCATCATAAGCTCCTCGTCCTGCTCGGCTACGGCCTCCATCAGCTTTGCGTGGTATTCTTCTGCGGTATCGGCGAGGTCGGCGGGAACTTCCTCAACTCTGATATCCATTCCCATATCGTCGTAATAAACATAGGCCTTCATCTCGACCAAGTCGACTATACCCTTAAAGGTTTCCTCGGCTCCGATGGGCAGCTGAATGGGAATAGCGTTGCATTTGAGGCGCTCGTGCATCATATCCACCACGCGAAAAAAGTCGGCGCCCATAATGTCCATCTTATTGATATAGGCCATTCTGGGTACGCGGTAGCGGTCAGCCTGACGCCACACGGTCTCCGACTGGGGCTCTACCCCGCCCTTGGCGCAGAACACCGTAACTGAACCGTCAAGAACGCGCAGGGAACGCTCCACCTCCACAGTGAAGTCAACGTGTCCCGGCGTGTCTATTAGATTTATTCTGTGCTCGTTCCAAAAGGCGGTGGTAGCGGCGGAGGTAATGGTAATTCCGCGCTCCTGCTCCTGCTCCATCCAGTCCATAGTCGCCGAGCCCTCGTGGGTCTCGCCTATTTTATGGGTTCTGCCGGTGTAGTAGAGTATGCGCTCGGAGGTGGTGGTTTTTCCCGCATCGATATGCGCCATTATGCCGATATTGCGAGTTAGTTCCAAAGGGACGTCTCTAGGCATGTTGAACTCCTGGTAGCATTTAGTTTTTAGTCTGTAGCCGGCAGTCCGTAGACCTTAAGCTAATGGCTACAGGCCCCGGGCTATAAACTACTTACCATCTGTAATGGGCGAAAGCACGGTTGGCTTCGGCCATCTTGTGGGTGTCGTCGCGGCGCTTGCAGGCGTTGCCCTCTCCGTTGAGGGCGGCCATGATCTCGCCGGCCAGACGCTCCCGCATTGTTTTTTCGTTCCTTGCCCTCGCGTAGCTGGTAAGCCAGCGCAGGCCCAAGGCCTGCCGCCTGTCGGGCCGGACCTCGATGGGCACCTGGTAGGTGGCTCCGCCGACGCGGCGGGCCTTTACCTCAAGGACAGGCATGATATTTTCCATGGCCTGCTCAAAGGCTTCCAGGGGATCCTTCCCTGTTTTTTCCTTTACGATATCAAACGCGCCGTAAACAATCTTTTGCGACACGCCCTTTTTGCCGTCGAGCATAATGGAATTTATAAGGCGTGTGACATGCTTTGACTGGTACAGCGGATCGGGTAAAACATCGCGCTTTGCGACATTACCTCTTCTTGGCACTTCGCTTCCCTCCTTCACAGGAATGAATTCATCGGTACTCGAAAGTGTAAAACTCCCGCTTGCCAGGTAAGAGGCTGCATGTATCTATGTCAGCCACCGTTCCCGGCGGTTATTCGCTTTGAGTTTGCGGTTTGAGCCGTTGTTCTAACGGCCGCTTACTTTTTTGCGCCCTTGGGCCGCTTTGTGCCGTACTTGGATCGGGCCTGCCTGCGGTTGGCGACGCCCTGAGCGTCCAGTGTGCCGCGAACAATGTGGTAGCGGCAGCCGGGCAGATCCTTTACGCGTCCGCCGCGGATAAGCACCACGCTGTGCTCTTGCAGGTTGTGGCCCTCTCCCGGAATATAGGCGGTAACCTCGATCTGGTTTGAGAGCTTGACACGGGCGATTTTACGCAGAGCTGAGTTGGGCTTTTTGGGGGTTGCGGTACGAATCGCCGTGCAGACCCCGCGCTTCTGGGGGGAATCGTGGTCGGTGGCGATGCGCTTCTTGGAGTTGAGCCCCTTGAGCAGCGCCGGGGAGGTCGATTTTCTCTCTTCCACTTCCCTGCCCTTGCGAACAAGCTGGTTAAAGGTCGGCATATGGCACCTCCTTCTTAATATAATTATCGATCAGCGCGAGACCGCGCCGTCAACCTTGATAAAGCGAGCGGGTAAAATCCACACCCAATCAATGATTTTATCACGCCTATGGCCTTTAGTCAACGCAATATTTAAAAAAATGGCAAATTTGGGGCCGTTAACCCTCTACTCCGCAAGATTCCGAAAGGCGCCGCTCACGAAGGAGCTGCTTCCCGGAGGGGCCGCCGAGGCGACAATATCCGCCTCCTCCATAGCCTGGGCAAAGACGCCGGGCATTGGTATATCGCGCTTTTCACGCTTGTATTTGGAGTATACGACAGTGCCTGTACCGGCGGGGATAAGCTTGCCGATGATGACGTTTTCCTTAAGGCCCACAAGCGGGTCTACCTTGCCCTGAATGGCGGCCTCGGTGAGAACGCGCGTGGTCTCCTGGAAGGCGGCCGCGCTCATAAAGCTTTCGGTCGCGAGGGACGCCTTGGTGATTCCCAGGATAAGGGGAATGGAAACCGCTCCCCTCCGCTCTCCGCCGTCGGCCGCGTTGAGCTCCCCGATGTGGGCGTTGGCCTCGGCCAGCTCCAGCTTGGAGACCACTCCGCCGCTTATAAGGGTTGTGTCGCCTTGATCCTCCACCCTTACCTTGCGCATCATCTGGCGAACTATAACCTCGATGTGCTTGTCGTTGATATCAACGCCCTGCGTACGGTAAACGCGCTGAACCTCCTGGATGAGGTAGTCCTGAACGGCCAGCTCCCCGTTTACCTGGAGATATTCTGCGGGCTCGACCGAACCGTCGGTGAGCTGCTGGCCCTTTACCACCACGTCCCCCTCAGATACCTTTAGGGTAGAGCCGTAAACGACCTGCTTTTCGAACCGCTCGCCGGTTTCGTTGTTGGTAACCACTACAAAATCGTTCCCCTTGGGATCCTTCTCCTGGCTTATCACACCGCCTATGTGGGCGATTATGGCCGCGTTCTTGGGCTTTCTCGCCTCAAAGAGCTCCTCAACGCGCGGAAGGCCCTGCGTGATATCTGAGGCCGACGCTATGCCGCCGGTGTGAAAGGTTCTCATGGTTAGCTGGGTTCCCGGCTCGCCTATAGACTGGGCCGCGATTACGCCGACAGCCTCGCCGATGGCGATGGGCTGGCCGTTGGCGAGGTTTGCGCCGTAGCAATGGGAGCAAACGCCGTTTTCTGACCGGCAGTTGAGGATTGAGCGAATTTTAAGGGTGGTGTAGCCCGCGTCGGCGACGCGCTGAGCGTCCTGCTCGGTCATCATGCGGTCTTTTGTTACTATGATCTCGCCTGTTTTGGGGTCGACTACATCCTCCACGGCGAACCTGCCCTGGAGGCGCTCGGTAAATTCCTCGATTACCCGCCCCGAATCCATAATTTCCAAAACGGTTACTCCCTCGGAGGTTCCGCAGTCCTCCTCGCGGATTATAACCTCCTGCGAAACGTCTACCAGGCGGCGGGTGAGGTAGCCAGAGTCGGCGGTTCTAAGGGCCGTGTCGGCGAGTCCCTTCCTCGCGCCCCGGGAGCTGTTGAAGTATTCGAGGATGTTTAGGCCCTCGCGGTAATTTGAGCGAATGGGTATCTCGATCGCCCGGCCCGACGTGTTGGCTATGAGCCCGCGCATTCCGGCCAGCTGGCGAATCTGATCCATCGACCCGCGGGCGCCCGAGTCAGCCATCATAAAGATGGGGTTCTCGGGGCCGAAGCTGTCCTGAAGGGCGTCCTTTACCTTTGCGGTCGTATCGTTCCAAGTCTTTATGACCCGCTCATAGCGGACCTCGTCGGAGATAAGGCCTCTGTCGTAGCGGCGCTGAATCTCATCGATCTGATGCTCGGCTTCCTCGATAAAGACCTTTTTCTCGCTGGGAATAACCGCGTCGGAGATAGAAACGGTAATAGCGCTGCGGGTGGAGTAGGTAAATCCAAGCGACTTTACCCGGTCGAGCACCTCGGCGGTTCTGGCGGTGCCGTGGCGGGCGATGCAACGGTCAATGATTTTTCCGAGCTCCTTTTTGCGGACATGGAATGAAATCTCCATATCGAACATTGTCTCGGGGTTCTGCCGGTCCACGAAGCCGAGATCCTGGGGAATTGGCTCGTTAAATAGGATGCGGCCTACTGTGGTATCTACAAGCTTCTGAGCCGACATCTCATGGCTCTCTCTGGTCATCCGGACGCGGATGGGCGCGTGAAGGGCTATGACCCCGGTCTGGTAGGCCATAACGGCCTCGTTGGGCCCGCGGAAGGCTTTGCCCGCGCCCTTTTCGTCATCCACCACCTTTGTGAGGTAGTAGGAGCCGAGAACCATGTCCTGGGTGGGAACCGCAACCGGCCGCCCGTCGGAGGGCTTGAGCAGGTTGTTGGCGGCCAGCATGAGGAATCTCGCCTCGCTCTGGGCCTCGGCCGAAAGAGGAACGTGAACGGCCATCTGGTCGCCGTCAAAGTCGGCGTTGTAGGCTGTGCAGACTAAGGGATGGAGCTTGAGGGCGCGGCCCTCTACCAAAACCGGCTCAAAGGCCTGGATTCCCAGACGGTGAAGAGTGGGCGCGCGGTTTAACAGCACCGGGTGATCCTTGATGACCACCTCGAGTGCGTCCCATACCTCCTTTGAGGTTGCCCGCTCCACCATTTTTCTGGCCTGCTTGGCGTTCTGGGCGTCCTTATTGTCGACCAGCCGCTTCATGACAAATGGCTTAAATAGCTCGATAGCCATCTCCTTGGGGAGACCGCACTGGTACATTTTAAGCTCGGGACCCACGACGATAACCGAACGGCCGGAATAGTCGACCCGCTTGCCCAAAAGGTTCTGGCGAAAGCGGCCCTGCTTGCCCTTGAGCATATCGGAAAGGCTCTTGAGGGGCCTGTTGTTGGGCCCCGTCACGGGGCGTCCCCGGCGGCCGTTGTCGATAAGGGCGTCCACCGCCTCCTGGAGCATCCTCTTCTCGTTGCGGACGATTATATCGGGCGCGCCCAGGTCGAGAAGCTTGTTGAGGCGGTTGTTGCGGTTTATAACCCGGCGGTAAAGGTCGTTGAGGTCGGAGGTCGCGAAACGGCCGCCGTCAAGCTGGACCATGGGGCGGATATCGGGCGGTATGACCGGCACCACGTCCATTATCATCCACTGGGGCTTGTTGCCGGAGGTTCTGAAGGCCTCTACGATCTCCAGCCTTTTTAGCGTCTTGGCCTTTTTCTGGCCGGTGGCGGTCTTGAGCTCTTCCTTGAGCTCGACGGAAAGCTGATCGATATCTATCTGCTCGAGAAGCTTTTTGACGGCCTCGGCGCCCATTCCGGCCTCGAAATCGTCTTCGTAGGCCTCCTTGAGCTCACGGTATTCCTTTTCGGTAAGAAGGGTGTATTTTTTAAGGTTGGTCCGGCCCGGGTCTATCACTATATAGGCCGCGAAATAAAGAACCTTTTCGAGGAGCCTGGGGCTCATGTTGAGGAGAAGCCCCATCCTTGACGAGGTGCCCTTAAAATACCAGATATGGCTTACGGGGGCGGCCAGCTCGATGTGGCCCATACGCTCCCGCCTTACCTTGGAGCGGGTGACCTCAACGCCGCAGCGCTCGCACACCTTGCCCTTGTAGCGTATCCGCTTGTAGCGCCCGCAGTAGCATTCCCAATCCTTTTGCGGCCCGAATATCCGCTCGCAGAAGAGTCCGTCCCGCTCCGGCTTAAGGGTGCGATAGTTTATGGTTTCGGGCTTTTTCACCTCGCCGTAGGACCATTCGCGAATGGCGTCGGGCGAAGCGAGTCCTATTTTCATGGATTCAAATACGTTAAACTCCAATCAAAACCCTACTTTCTTAACATCTATCTGCCGAACTGTCGGCGTTCATGCGGTCAGTCAAGATCCCCGTCTTCGTTTTCGTCTTCATCGTCGCCATCCCGCCGGGAACCGAGGCCAAGATCAAAAATATCGTCCTCTTCGTCCGCGTCCTCGTCTAAGAGCTCTTCGTCCATATCGTCGACGTCGGGATGCTCCACCGCAAAGCCGCTCTCGATCTCAGAATCTACCTCCACTGTCTCGAAGAGCTCGTCTTCCTTAATGGAAAGACCCATGTTGTCGTCGTCAAAGCTCTGCTTGAGGTCTATTTCCTCTCCGTCCTTATCAAGCACGCGAACGTCGAGAGAGAGGGACTGAAGCTCCTTTATGAGCACCTTAAAGCTTTCGGGAATACCGGGCTTGGGAACGTTCTGCCCCTTTATAATGGATTCGTAGGTCTTGACCCTGCCGACGATATCGTCCGACTTTACTGTGAGTATCTCCTGGAGAGTATAGGCGGCGCCGTAGGCCTCAAGCGCCCAAACCTCCATCTCGCCGAAGCGCTGTCCGCCGAACTGCGCCTTGCCGCCCAGAGGCTGCTGGGTAACCAGGGAGTAGGGGCCGGTAGAGCGGGCGTGAATCTTATCGTCGACCAAGTGGTGAAGCTTTAAGAAATACATATAGCCTACGGTGACTGTATGATCGAAGGGCTCGCCGGTTCTGCCGTCGTATACGACCGACTTGCCGTCCTTGGAGAGCCCCGCTTCCTCAAGGGCGTCCATGATGTCGTACTCTGAGGCGCCGTCGAAGACCGGGGTCATGATCTTCCAGCCCAGCTGCTTCGCGGCCCTGCCGAGGTGAACCTCCAGCACCTGGCCGATGTTCATGCGGGAAGGTACGCCTAAGGGATTAAGAACGATGTCAAGAGGCGTGCCGTCGGGCAGATAGGGCATATCCTCCTGGGGCAGAACCCGGGAGACAACGCCCTTGTTACCATGGCGCCCGGCCATCTTGTCGCCCACCGAGATCTTTCTCTTTTGGGCGATGTAGCAGCGAACCACCATGTTTACGCCGGGAGAAAGCTCGTCGGAGTTTTCGCGTGTAAAAACCTTTACGTCAACTATAATTCCGTATTCGCCGTGGGGAACGCGAAGGCTGGTGTCTCGAACCTCCCTCGCCTTTTCCCCGAAGATTGCCCGCAGCAGCCTTTCTTCGGCGTTTAGCTCGGTTTCGCCCTTGGGGGTAACTTTTCCGACCAGTATATCACCCGCCCGCACCTCCGCGCCTATGCGGATAATCCCCCGCTCGTCGAGCTCTCGCAGTACGTCCTCACCCACGTTGGGGATATCGCGGGTTATTTCCTCGGGGCCCAGCTTTGTGTCGCGGGCCTCAATCTCATATTCTTCTATATGAATAGAAGTAAACATATCGTCGCGCAGAAGCCGTTCGTTTATAAGCACGGCGTCCTCGTAGTTGTTGCCCTCCCAGGTCATAAAGCCGATGAGAACGTTTCGGCCCAGGGATATCTCGCCGTTTTCGGTGGCGGGGCCGTCGGCTATAACGTCGCCGGCCTTTATCTCGTCGCCAACGTTGACCACCGGGCGCTGGTTGATGCAGGTGCCCTGGTTGGAGCGCATAAACTTTATAAGATGGTAGCTTTCCACCCTGCCAATGCTGTCGCTGATCTGAATCTCTCTGGCGCTCGACTTGACTACGGTGCCGTCCTTGCGGGCAAGGACAACAACGCCCGAGTCCATGGCGGCCTTGTACTCCATACCGGTGCCCACTATCGGCGATTCGGGCTTTAAGAGGGGCACCGCCTGACGCTGCATGTTAGAGCCCATCAGGGCGCGGTTGGCGTCGTCGTTTTCAAGGAAGGGTATGCAGGCGGTCGCGACCGAGACGACCATTTTGGGGGATACGTCCATAAAATCCACCCGGTCGGCGGGAACCTCCTGAATAGTATCGCGAAACCTGACCGTCACGCGGCGGTCGGTGAAACGTCCTTCGGCGTCAAGGGGCTCGTTTGCCTGCGCCACTATATAGTTGTCCTCTTCGTCGGCAGTCATATAGACCACCTCGTTGATAACCCGGCCCGTATCTTTATCCACCCGGCGGTAGGGAGCCTCGATAAAACCGTACTCGTTAATTCTCGCGAAGGTGGCAAGGTATGAAATAAGACCTATATTGGGGCCTTCCGGCGTCTCTATGGGGCACATCCGGCCATAGTGGCTGTAGTGAACGTCCCGCACCTCAAAGGAGGCGCGGTCGCGGGAAAGCCCGCCGGGGCCCAGCGCGGAAAGGCGGCGCTTGTGGGTAAGCTCGGCGAGTGGATTGGTCTGATCCATAAACTGGGAAAGGGGCGAGGAACCGAAGAACTCCTTTATCGCCGCCATCACCGGCCGTATATTTATCAGCGCCTGAGGGGTCACGGCCTCCATATCCTGGCTCTGGGTGGTCATACGCTCCCTGATAACCCGCTCCATGCGGGAAAAGCCGATGCGGAACTGGTTCTGCAAAAGCTCGCCCACGCTGCGAATGCGCCGGTTGCCCAGGTGATCGATATCGTCGATATGCCCTATCCCCTTGGAGAGACCCAAAAGGTAGTTTACCGAGGCAAAGATATCGTCGCGCAAAATGTGCTTGGGAACAAGCTCGTCCTTGCGCTCGGCCAAAAGCTTCCTCAATTCGGCGGGGTCGGAGGTCTGCTCCAGGATTTCGCGCAAAACCGAGAAGCGAACCTTTTCCCGAATTCCGACAGCCTCGCCGGCAAAGGAGACGAAAT
>JAITVF010000062.1 GCA_031285945.1 Oscillospiraceae bacterium | reverse complement strand
CTCTATTGCTTCCCCCGCCAGAGGCGGGGGAAGCAATAGAAAGAAGTAATTTAAATGCGGAATAGTATTACAAACACAACAGCACGGGCAACCGCTCCCCGGTCGCCCATGCTAATAACGGCTATAGACTAAACGCTAAACGCTATCAGGTCATCTGTCGAAGAAGGGCGATTTGCCCGACACTGAAAGAGGAATCCCCATAATAAGCTTATGATCGCCCAGCAGCCCAAGAGAGGCGGCGGCTTTTCCGATTGTGTACATAACGCGGTTGTCAACCCTATTGTCGGCGACCATAGAAATAGCTGAGCCCAGCGCGATGCCGAGATCTACGCCGGTGAATACGCAGGTTGCCCCGGCAGACGCGCAGGCGGCGCAATTCTCAAAGCCGCAGAGGCTGCAACGCTCGTTTAATCTGCGGGTAGTGTATTTTATGCCGACCAGAACCACCGCGCCGCTCGCGTCCACATTGCCGGCGTCGCGGGTAAAGATTTGCGACGGGAAGGCTTCGCCCAGGCGGCGCATCTCGTCGGCCAGCCTTAGCTTGTCCTCGCCGGTGACAACCGCCGTGTCCATATTATCGATTCCGCAGGCCTTGGGTGCGGTTCTCACCGCCGCGCATACCGCGCAGGCCAGATTGAGGACAGCCTGTTCCTCGGATTTTTGCGAGCTCATAAGCACTGTTATTCCTCCTATAGCTGTAATATTTATTTTATCTCCACCGCATCGCAACCGGCGCTTATTTAAGAGCTCCGGCGACAAGGGCGATTATCAGCGCCGCTATGGCGCCGCCCACGATAATAAGAAGGGGAAGCCAGCGGCTTACGGGCATGCGGGTATCCTCGGCGGGCTCTTCTTCTTCTGCGGGAGGCTCGGGGGCGTTGGCTGCCGCGCGCTCGGCTATAACGGGGTCGGGCTCGATAGAAAGAGCGGCGCAAAGCCCCAGGTAATAAGATTCCGGCACAAAGTACCTTATGCTTGGCCCCGAGCGCAGCCAGGCGCCTTTTTTATGGCAGGGTATAATATTCTCGGCTATGTAGCGGTCAAGAAACTTAATCCGCGCGCGGTCTGTTTCCTCAATAAGCAGCACAAGATATTCGCCGGAGGCCGGCGCGGCCTGGGGAGTGGATTCCGGGCCTTTTCCGGGAGCGTCGCCGGGCGGGGTGGATTGTGACATGGGGCAAGTCCTCCTTACGGGCAAAGAATCTGCGAAAAGCCAAAGAAATAGCGTAGACAGCCCTAAATAACCCGCCGCATCAAACGGTTGACGGTTTGGGTTATATTGACTATTCCTTCTTTTGGATCGTCAACGGTAAGAACCGACTTTTCTATGGGGCAGATGCCGGTTTTATCCCGCGCCGTAATAACGTCTACGCAGCGGCCAAAGTTGTGGCGTATTCCTCTTTTTGTAAGATAGTCGCGGGCCGATACGCTCATAACCTCGCCAAAAACCGAGGCGCTTCCGCCAAGGATGAGTATCATGGCGGCGGCCTTGCCTATGATTTTATCGACCACGCAGGAATCCTTAAGCTTTTCGGGCTCGTTGTTGTAAAGCTCCAAAAGCGGCTTTACTCCGCGCCCGTCGGCGGTGTGGATTATAGCGCCCTCGCGTATTACCACGCAGCTTACCTCGCCGCTCTTTATAAGTCGCCTTGCCTCTGAGATAAGCTCGGGGGAGGGGGCCTCGGCCGAGCCTGCCCGGCGGTAGCGCTCAACAGCGGCTACAAGGGCCGGAATCAGGGTAAGCTGCACCGCCATTCCGGGAAGCCCCTGCGTCAGCGCGCCTGTCACCGACAGAATCTTAAGTGTTCCGCCCGAAGCCAGCATAAGCGAGGCGAAGCCAAGCCCGTACATCACCCAGCCGCAGACAGCGGCCGCCAAAAGAGCGACGTAAAGCGGGGCCCTGAGCTTTTTGCGCAAAAACCCGCCTACAAATCCCATTGCCGTGAGCTGTACCGCCATAATGGGCAGCATGGGGTAAAGCGAGGGCATCTGAGTAAAAAAGCAGGACAACGCCGGAGTGGCGATTCCCGCCAGCGCCCCGCAGACAGGCCCGCACAAAAGCCCGCAGAGCAGCACGGGGATATGCATGGGCAGCAGCAGGGTTCCTGGAATCGCGAAGGCATGGGATGTAAACCAGGGCAAAATAAGGCCAATGGCTACAAACAGCCCGGTTAAAGCTACATTGTACGAGGCTCTTTTAGGCATGGGGCGCTGCACTCCTTTTTTTCTCGCGTGAGACATTTAGCCGTTAGCCGAATCTCTCTTACAATTGTATCACAGATTTTAATAAAACGTTATATACAGATGCTCCAAAAACAACGCGTATTATAAAAAAAAATTACTGGCTACAGCCAAAGGCCCGCGAATAGCTTGACATAACCGCGGCGCATATGCATGATAGCAGCATATATAGCAATTGCCAATAAAAGCACAGTTCGCAAATCGGGGGGAAAGCAATGGCAAACACTGAACCCGCAAGCGCTTACAATGGCTGGAAAAGAACCTTTTTGATAATCTGCCTGGGGCAGGCGTTTTCGGTCATGGGCTCGGCGGCGGTGCAATTTGCCATTATATGGTGGCTTACGGTAAAAACTCAGTCCGCCGTTACCCTTACCGCCGCTACCATTGCGGGCTTTGTGCCCTTTATGATCCTGGGTCCGCTCGCGGGGGTGCTGGCGGACCGCCATAACCGCAAAACGGTAATGATGCTGGCCGACGGACTCATCGCCGCTTCCAGCGCTGTTTTGTGGGCGGCGTTTGTGATAAGGCCCGATCTGCCGGTTCCCTTTATTTATCTGGCGATCTTTATCAGGGGGATAGGCTCTACCTTTCACAATCCCGCAATGCAGGCCGCCGTCCCCATGCTTGTTCCGCCCGAAATGCTCACAAAGGCGGGCGGCTGGGGCCAGCTTATACAGTCGCTCGCAAGCATGCTGGGGCCCGTTTTGGGCGCAGTACTTATCGAGATCATTCCGATCGGGCCCCTCATGCTGGTTGATATAACCGGCGCGGCCTTCGCGATCATAAGTCTTATCTTCGTGCGGATACCCGACATTCCCCGCGCCAAAGAGCCTCCGCGCGTCTTTTCCGATATGAAGCGGGGCTTTATCGCAATGCGGGCCAACAAGCCGCTGATGGCAATCTTCCCCTCGATAATGCTGGTTAATATCCTGTTTTCCCCCTTGGGCTCTCTCTTTCCGCTGCTGGTGCGGGTGTATTTTAAAGGAGGAGCCCTGCACAACAGTATATGCCAGTTTCTCTTCGCGGGCGGGATGCTGATTTCCTCTGCGGTTATGGGGGTATGGGGTGGGATGAGGCGGCGATTTTTAATGGTCGCGAGCTTTACCGTGGTTCTGGGCCTCTCCTGTGCTCTGAGCGTCGCCTTTGGCGAGGGCGGCTTCTGGCTGTTCGCGGCCTGCTCGGTTATTCTGGGTGGCTGCGGCACCTTCCTGAATGTTCCGGCAATGGCTTACCTTCAGGAGACAACAGCCCCGGATGTTATGGGCAAGGTATTGTCGCTGATTATGATGAGCATGACTTTGGCAATGCCTGTGGGCCTTTTGGCCGCCGGCCCCGTCAGCGAGCTCATTGGGGTCGACAGGTGGTTCCTCTGGTCGGGAGCCGCGATTGCCGCAACCGGCGTTCTCTGCCGCCTTATGACCCGCAAATACGATTCCGAAACCATGAGGCCGCAGTAGCGCGGAAAATCGGGCGAAAAGACAGTAAGTTTTAGCCATTAAACATGACATAATAGCCGCAAAGGCCGCGGCTATTATAATTTATGGCCCGCCGTACGGCGATGGCCAATTATATCATGTAAACATGA
>JAITVF010000005.1 GCA_031285945.1 Oscillospiraceae bacterium | reverse complement strand
TGGCGTCAGCCAAGCGGCGTCCTCCTCACACAAAATCCGTCAAAATTTTAGGCAAAAGCACGAACTGGAACATTTATCAAACAAGCCCTATTTTAAATTCGGAATAGTATCAGATCTTTTTGCGGCTGCCCGGCTTCACGAGGGGGAGCGAGCCCTCGCGGCATATGGGACAGTCGTTTGCCTCAAAGGTTTTAACGTTCAGCTCAGTCGCGCTGTATATGGGCAAGGGAAGAGTTACTCCCTCGGGGCGGCGGTCTACAAGGCAGCAAACCCCCACAACGGTGGCCCCAAATTCGCGGGTCAAAAGCTCGGCGACCTCCATGGTAGATTTCCCTGTGGTTACTACATCCTCGCTTATAATGACCCTTTCGCCGGGGGCGATCTCAAAGCCGCGGCGCAGGGCCATAACGTCGTTTTCGCGCTCGGTAAATATACCGCGGATTCCCAGCTGGCGGGCAAGCTCATAGGCGACAACGATGCCGCCCATGGCGGGGCCGACCACCGCCGTGGCGCCTAGGGCCTTTGCCTGAGCGGCTACCGGCTCCACCGCCCTTGCGGCGCGGTCGGGGTACTGCAAAAGCTTTGCGCATTGGCAGTAGCGGTCGCTGTGTTTCCCGCTGGTCAGCAGGAAGTGCCCCTCTAAAAGGCTTCCGCAGCCCCTCAGGATTTCAATGATCGCGGCGTTTTCCATAATTTATTCCTCCGGTTTAATACTACTCTGCATTTAAAATACTTCTTTCTATTGCTTCCCCCGCCTCTGGCGGGGGAAGCAATAGATTATAGCAATTGTAAGAAATGAGCGGAAAAGGTCTTATCTACAATTGCTATAGCGGACATGGCCATCCGGCTCGCCACCTGCGGGTGGCAACCGCCGGATATGGCCGATAGAGCAATGCGCGCCATACGGCATCGAATTTCCGGTTATTTTGGCGCATTGCTCTATAAAAGCATTTTATTTGCGGATTAGTTTAACAGTTGTGTCCGTGCCTTCAAACAAGCTCTAACGTTAACAGGCCCTTATGTCGGATATCCGCTCAAAGCCATGGCGTGACATGTATTCCCCAAGCCCGTCGATTATAGAAAGAGCCGTGTCGGGCCTCGAAAAGGTCGCGGTTCCTACCTGAATGGCGGCCGCTCCGGCAATTAAAAACTCGGCCGCGTCACGCCAGGCGGCTATGCCGCCCAGCCCCACCACCGGAATCGAAACGGCTCGGCAGGCGTCCCACACCATACGCAGGGCAACCGGCTTTATAGCGGGGCCGGAAAGTCCCGCGACCCGGTTTCGAAAGAGGGACCGGCGCGTCTCCACGTCTATAGCCATTCCCACCAAGGTGTTGATGAGGGAGAGCCCGTCGGCGCCTTCGGCCTCGCAGGCCTTCGCCATCTCGGTCAGGTTTTCGGCGCCGGGGGAGAGCTTGACCAGCATGGGGCCGGAATAAGCCCTCCGCACCGCCCGCACCACCTCCCGGGCGACCTGTGTCTTTATCCCGAAGGCCATACCCCCGTCTTTTACGTTGGGGCAGGAGATGTTAAGCTCCAGGATGTCTGCTCCCGAGCCGTCAAGGAGCCTTGCCCCCTCCACATACTCCTCTATGTCGCCGCCGCCGAGATTTGCGATTACGGCGGGGCCCAGGGCCTTCATGGCGGGCAGCTCGCGCTCTATAAAGTGCGGGACTCCGGGGTTTTGCATCCCAACCGAGTTGAGCATTCCCGCCGCCGTTTCGCTCATCCGTACGCCGTCGTTCCCAGCCCTTGGCCGGAGGGTGAGTCCCTTGGAGCAGATGCCGCCGAGCCGGGAGACGTCGATCAGGCCCGCGTATTCCTCGCCAAAGCCAAAGGTCCCCGATGCCATGATTACGGGGTTTTTAAGGGTTACCCCCAACAGATCGGTTTCAAGCGTCAAGGCTTATCTCCTCCCCCCTAAAAACCGGGCCGTCGGCGCAGACCCGCAGATTCCCGCCCGATTTACCCTTGCAGGTGCATACGAGGCAGGCGCCTACTCCGCAGGCCATCCTGTTTTCCAGGCTAAGCCAGACCGGCGTGCCGGCGGCCTTGCATTTTTCGGCCACCGCCCTCATCATGGCAAGGGGCCCGCAGCAAAGAACGGCGGCGTATTTTTCAGGATCAAAAATGTCGGTCACATAGCCCTTAGCGCCGCAGACTCCGCTCTCGGTCGCGACCGTTACTTTATCGCAAAGGGTTTTCATAGTCTCGTGCAGGTAGGGGGAATCGGGGTAGCCCAGAAAAGCGTCGGCAGTGTTGCCACGTTCGCGCAACGCTCTAGCGGTATAAACCATGGGAGCAACGCCGACCCCGCCGCCTATAAGGGCGATTTTGCCACTTATATCCTCAAGGGGGAAGCCGTTTCCCAGCGGGCCGGTCAGCCTCAGCGGATCGCCCTCCCGCAGTCTCGAAAGCTCGGCGGTTCCTTTCCCTACAATCTTATATAGAAAGGTGAGTATCTCACCCTGCCTGTCGCAGAGGCTTATAGCCCGCCCAAGAAGCATTGCGCCATGCTCCGGCCGGAGCATGTAAAACTGTCCGGGCCTTGCGGGGGCGGCGGCTTCTACGGTAAGCCTGCCAATGTCCGGCAGTAGCATTTCGTTTGAGCGAACAGCCAACACTTCAGATAGCATTGCGAATATCATCCCTCATACGCAGGACCTCGCCCCTTGCCGCTTCGTCGAAGGGGATGGGCCGTTCGTCTTTTTTATAGGCGAGAAGAATCCCTCTGGAGGAATTAACTACCCCGCCGTTGCCGTTAACGAAATAGTTCTTCATGTCCTCCGCCTTGCCGCCCTGGGCTCCGTAGCCTGGGATGAGGAAGAAGACGCCGGGCATTCTTTCGCGGATCGAAACAGTCTGCTCCTTGTTGGTGCAGCCGACTACAGCGCCTACGGCGCCATAGCCGCAGGCGCCCATAAAGGCCTCGCCCTCTGATTTTATCATTGCGCCTAATTTTTCCGAGACCGAGGCGCCGTCTTTGCAGATGAGGCCCTCGATATCCGAGGCGCCGGGGTTGGAGGTAGCTACCAGAGAAAAGATTCCCTTATCCCCCGTTTTAAGCCAGGGGTAAAAGGGGGATAGTGTATCCATACCCATAAACGGGTTGACTGTAATGAAGTCGGCCTCAAATTCGCCCGAAAAATGGGCCTTAGCGTACATTTCGGCCGTTTTGGCGATGTCGCCACGCTTTACGTCGGCTATAACGATGGCGCCGTTTTTCCTTAGAAAGGCAAGGGTCTTTGCGTAGGCGGCTAGGCCGTCGAGCCCCAGCGCCTCGTAATAGGCAATCTGGACCTTGTATACCGCCACGGCGTCCAGAGTAGCTTCGATAATGCGGCGGTTAAAGCAAAAGATAGCCTCGCCGGCGCTCGAATGCCCCTTAAAAAAGCTCTCGGGCAGATAGTCCGGGGCTGTATCCAGCCCCAGGCAGACATGGCCTTTTTTATCAACTGCTTCAAATAAGCGGTCGATGAGCCTTAGCATATTCCGTTACCCCCATGTCGTATTTTTTTAGATTGCGAGCTCCCGGCCGTTAGCGGAGGTGTGCACGCTGAGGCCTTCGCCCATCCTGTTTTCCAGCCCCAAAACCCCGATGATAAGAGCCATGCGGGCAAGGACGCCGCACTTTGCCTGCTCAAAGTAGAATGCGCGGGGGTCCGCGTCTACGTCGGTGGCAATTTCATCCACCCTGGGCAGGGGGTGCATAACGATCATTTCCTTTTTGGCCATGGCCATTTTATCGGCGTCCAGGACGTAAACGCCCTTTAGCTTGCGGTATTCGGTAGGGTTCTGAAAGCGCTCGCGCTGGATTCTTGTCATATAGAGGATGTCGAGCTCGGGCATAGAGGCCTCAAGGTTGTCGGTGAGCCTGTAGGGTATTCCGGCCACGTCGAGCGAGTCGAGGAATTCTTTGGGCATTTCAAGCGCGTCGGGGGCTATGAGCACAAAACGGGTGCCGGGGTAGAGCTTCATTGCCTTTATGAGGGAGTGAACGGTGCGTCCGTGCTTTAAGTCGCCGCAAAGGCCTATTGTAAGGTTTTCGAGGCTGCCGAACCTGCGGTGAATAGTCACAAGATCGGTCAGCGTCTGGGTGGGGTGCTCGTTGGAGCCGTCCCCGCCGTTTATCAAGGGCACCTCCGATACCGCCGACATCCGGTGGGGAACAAGGGCGGTGGGATGGCGCACCGCTACCACATCGGCGTAGCCTGCGATCATGCGGGCGGTATCCTCGGGCGTTTCGCCCTTGGCGGTCGACGAGGTGGACGCCTCAGAAAAACCGAGCACCCTCCCGCCCATTCGGAGCATTGCGCTCTCAAAAGAAAGACGGGTTCTGGTGCTCGGTTCAAAAAACAGTGTGGCCAATATTTTTCCCTTACAAATTTCGCCGTAGCTTTCCGGGTTCTCGGCGATTCTGTCAGCTACCGATAATATAAACCCCAGATCCTGCACGCTCAGGTCCTCGATGTTTAGGATGTGCCTTCTGTAAAGCATACCGTAACCTTCCCCCTTAACGTTGGCTTTGTCAATTAGTCTCAAATTGTCAAAAGTATAGCATCAAAGCGGGGGGTTGTCAATGGCCGCGCGAATAAAATCCAAGCCAATCGCTTGCGGAAAGGCGCGATAAAAGATAAAGATAACGGCGCTCATAATACTATTGCGCATTTACAGTTGCGCATTTACAGTTGCGCATTTATAGTTTATAAACGGTGTCACCCCGCCAGTATGGCGCTCGCGAGGCCAGTCAGAATCTCAATACCGCCCCGGCAGGTCAAATCGTAGAGAATTCCCCCGTGGGAAAAAGCGAGCCGGCTGTGGTCTCCGGTGTATTCATAGCCGACCTCACGGTCTCCCAGCGTCATGATCTCCATGCCGGGAAAGGCCGGTTCCTCAGCCGAGGGCTCGGTGGTGAGAACTATCTCCGCTCCCTCGTTCTGTAAGATGCGGTAAACGCCTTTGCCGTTATTCTCACTATAATCGACAAGCCTGTAACCCTCTGGCAGCGAGAAGACAAGGTCCGGGATTTTCCCCCCGCCGCCGGTGGGTGTATTTTCCTGATCCGCATCCGGCTCGGGCGCTTCTTCGACAACCTCGCCAAGAACCGCGTCCGGTTCGTTTTCAGGGTAACCCGCATCAGGTCCGGCCTCTCCCGGGCCTGCCGTAGTCGGGTTTTCCTGCGGTCCCTGGGGCTCTTCGTCGGCGGCCACGTCAGTGCCCGTGTCATTTTGGTCTTCGGGGGCAATCAGAATCGATTCGGCCACGCTCCCCATTCTGTTGGCGGCTTCCCCCCCTCCCACGGGGGGCGCTTCAATGGCGGCGTAGGGCTCGGCCGCGGCCTCTTCGGGCGCTGCCCCGGCTGCGGGAGACGACGCCTGCGGAGCCGTCATCCCGGTCCGCGAGAGATCAAGCGCCCGGGGAATTATTAAAAGCAGCGCAAGGCAGGCCGCTGCCAGCATAACGGGCCGGACGTATTTGCGCAGCTTAAGGCGGATAATCTCCCGGCTAATTCGCCGGTCAAGTGATGGGGTATCCTCGCCGGAAAGCGCCTCAATTTCGAGGCGCAGCGCCGAGGCTTCTTCTCTGATATAAAGGGCGGCCATATCGCGCAGCAGTCTTTCATCTTGTTTCACGGATATGCCCCCCTTTCACGAGTAGTTCAGCGAGCTTTTTTTTGGCGCGGTGAATACGCACCGTGACGTTGTTTTCGGTGACGCCCAAAATTACGGCGATATCCCTGTGAGAGAGATCCTGCCCGTATTTCAGAAGAAACGCGCCCCGCAGATCCTCGCTGAGCTCCCCTATCAGGCCGAAGATACCCTCGGCTGAAACAGAAGACAGCACATGCTCCTCGAGATCGAAGTCGTCCTCTTGCGTTTCCTCAAGCACTTCCCCGCCGGGAAGCTGACTTTTGCTCTTCGCGAGAATGGTGAGCGCCGTGTTCTTTACAACGGTAACAACAAAGGAGGCGCTTCTCCCCGACGACGGATCCTCGATTTTGTCCAGATTTTTGTAGATGCGCATAAAAGCCTCGCTAACGGCATCCTCCGCGAGCATAGAGTCGCGCAGGATGTCATAAGCCTTTTTCAGCATCAGCCTTTTGTACTTCTCGTAGAGGAACTCGAACTTGTCGCGCTCCCCTTCAGACACAAAGGTGAACACCAGAAGCACCTTATCGCCTCCGTCATCTTTATTGTCTAACATTATAACTTATTTTCCGCCCCCGGCATTACATCTGGGGAAAAAACTTTTTGGTAAAACGGCTCAGGTCATCTCCTCTGGATGAAAAACCTCGTCGAAGCGCTCGGGCGTTAAGAATCCCAGCAGAGTACAGGCTTCTTTGAGGGATATACCCTCCGCGTGGGCCTTTTTAACCGTTTTGGCGGCGTTGTCGTAGCCTATGTAGGGGTTGAGGGCGGTCGCAAGCATAAGCGAGTTGTAAAGATTGCGCCGCATAACGTCGCGGTTTGCCTTAATCCCCTCAACGCAGTTGAGCCTGAAGGACCTAAGCCCGTCGGAAAGAAGCCTTGCCGACTGTAAAAAGTTATGAATCAAAACCGGCATAAAGACGTTGAGCTCAAAATTACCCTGAGAGGCGCTCATACCCACAGCGACGTCGTTGGCCATAACCTGCACGGCCAGCATGGTTACGGCCTCGCACTGTGTGGGGTTTACCTTGCCCGGCATTATTGAGCTGCCCGGCTCGTTTTCGGGGATGAATATCTCAGATATGCCGCAGCGCGGCCCGCTTGAGAGCCAGCGGACGTCGTTGGCGATCTTCATAAGATTCGCGGCCAAAGCCTTGAGCGCGCCGTGAGCGAAAACAAGCTCGTCCCTGGCCGTAAGGGAATGGAACTTGTTGGGCGCCGTAACAAAAGCCGTGCCGGTAAGCTCTGACACCGCCTTGGCAGCCGCCTCAGCAAAGCCGTTTGGCGTGTTGAGCCCGGTGCCCACGGCCGTTCCGCCAAGGGCAAGCTCCAAAAGCCCCGGTATCGAGAGGCGAATCATCTCGCCCGTCTTCTCAATCATGGCCCGCCAACCGCTGATTTCCTGTGAAAAGCGAATGGGCGTCGCATCCTGGAGGTGAGTCCTGCCGCTTTTCACAACGCCGGCGTTTTCCTCCTCCAGCCTTTTAAGAGCGGCGATAAAGGCCTCAAGCTCGGGCAGAAGGACGTCCTCAAGTATAATGGATGCCGCTATGTGCATGGCGGTGGGGAAAGTATCGTTTGAGCTTTGCGACATATTCACATGGTCGTTGGGGTGTAGAATTATTTCGCCCGCCAAAGCGTTGCCCCGGGCAGCGATAACCTCGTTGGCGTTCATGTTGGACTGCGTGCCGCTCCCCGTCTGCCACACAACCAGCGGAAAGTGATCGAAGAGCTCGCCATTGAGTATTTCGTCGCACGCCTCGGCTATCAGGTCCCGTCGGCGCTCGTCAAGCTTAGCCAGGCGGCAGTTGGCGACGGCGGCCGCTTTTTTAAGAATGGCAAATGCCTTTGTTATCTCGCGCGGCATAATCTCCCCGCCTATGCGAAAATTCTCAAGGCTGCGCTGGGTCTGCGCCCCCCAAAGCCTGTCGGAGGGAACCCTCATCTCACCCATCGAGTCGCGTTCGATGCGGCAATCCATATATGTAACCTCTTCCTGTTTTTGATTCTGCGATAATTGCTACGTTCAATATTGTACCAGATAAATCATGTTGCCGCAACAAAGTATCAGGGTTTTACGCATTTGCGCACTTGAAAATCTTTGCAATCGTATTATAATAGTACAGGTACAATTTAATGGAGGTAACGCTTTTATGAAGCCACGCTACAGCCTTGTCCTTCTCGACGCAGACTCTACCCTTTTCGATTTTCCAAGGGCCGAGCGGGAGGCCTTTGGGCGGACGGCGGATATCTTCGGGCTGCCGGGGGACGACGCTTCCTACGCCCTTTATTCCTCTATCAACGACGGCTACTGGCACGCTCTCGGGCTAGGAGAGATTACGAAGGAGCAGCTTCTGTACCGCCGGTTCGAGGATTTTTTGCGCGCGGTTTCCGCTGAAGGAAGCCCCGACGAAATCAACGGAATTTATCGTAATCTTCTGGGAGAAGGCTACTACCTCCTTCCCGGGGCTGAGGAGGTCTGCCGTGAGCTGTCGCGCCATTGCCGGCTTGTCATCGCCACCAACGGAGTCGACTCTACCCAAAGGAGCAGGCTCGCCAAATCCCCTATCGCCCCTTACATAGAAGCGCTTATCTCCTCCGATATGGCTGGGGCCAACAAGCCCGATCCACGCTTCTTTTCCTATCTATTCTCACATATCCCGCCCGCCGAAAAGTCCGAGACCCTTATGGTGGGCGACCTTCTTTACTCCGATATCAAGGGCGGCGTCGACTCGGGGCTCGATACCTGCTGGTATAATCCCGGCCACCTCCCCGAGCCTGCGGACCTGCCCGTAACCTATATAATAGACAGGCTCGAGAATCTTACCGAGATCGTTATAAAAGGCGAATGCGGCGCCCGGCCGGTGGCAGTATAACGATAACATAATAAAATATAAACATGATAAAAATAAAGGATGATTATTTTGAAGCGCGCGCTCTGTTATATCACAGCCACGGTTCTGCTCCTCTCACTCCTTGCGGGCTGCGGTCCGGCTGAGGAAAACGCCGCGGAGCCCGCCGCCGTTAATGTGGGCGGAATCCTCGGGCCCACCGGCATGGCTCTCGTTCACCTCAGGGAGCGAAGCGAAGCGGGAGAGGAGGGCTATAATTACAACGTAACCTTCGAGCCTGCGCCCGACGTAGTTCAGGCGAGGCTCATGAGCGGCGAAATCGATATCGGAGCCCTGCCTACCAACATGGCGTCGGTCGTATTCAACCGCACCGGCGGGGATATTCGCATCCTTGCGGTCAGCCGCCTAAACATCCTCTATATCCTGACCGCCCCCGGCGTGGAGATAAGCTCTGTGGCGGATCTGCGGGGCAAAACCCTTTTTACCGCGGGCCAGGGCGCGACCCAGGAATATGTCCTTGATTATCTGCTCAGAGAATCGGGGCTCGACCCCGCCGCCGACCTCACCGTAGAGTATAAAAGCGAGCACGCCGAGGTAGTCGCCCTGCTTCTTGACGGCAAATGCGACGCCGCCCTTCTCCCCCAGCCCCACGTTACCTCCGCCATGAAACAGAACCCCGGCCTTAAAATGGCAATCGATATAAACGAGGAATGGAAACGCCTGAACGCAGACGTTGAGCTCGCCATGAGCTGCATCGTGGCCCGCAAAGACTTTTTGGAGGAAAACCCCGCGGCCGGCGGAGATTTTCTCAAGCACTACGCCGAAAGCGCAGCCTTTCCCGCCGATAACCCTGAGGAGGCCGCCGCCCTAATGGGCGAATACGGGGTAATCCCCGAGGCGGTCGCGCTCGAGGCTATCCCCCATAGCGGCCTCGCCTGCGTTACGGGCGATGAGATGAAGGCGGCGGTAAAAGAGTATCTTGAAATTCTTTACCGGCAAAATCCTCAATCCGCAGGAGGCTCGCTCCCCGATGACGGCATCTTCTAC
>JAITVF010000174.1 GCA_031285945.1 Oscillospiraceae bacterium | reverse complement strand
GTCGGGATCTCTTCTACGACAGGCCCCGAAAAACAGGCAGGGGCCGTTTCGCCTTCCTCCCAAGAGAAGGGCGGGGCATCATAGTCCGGGCCGGACAGGGCTTCGCGCGCGAAGGCGTTCTCTTCCCATTCGGCCTGCCAGGGCGCTGCTTCCGGCGAATACCCGCCTGACGCGAAATCGGGCTCGGATACGCCCTTCAGGAAATCCTTGGGGATTATCTTTTCCCGGCGGCGCCTGTCGGCGGGGGCGGGGCGGCGGGGCAGGGTACTGTAATAGAGGCGGTCCTCTTCGGCGTAAAAGGCGCCCTCATCGTCCGCCGGCCTGGGGGGAGACGAGAAGCGGCCGCCGCCGGCCCTTTCGTCCTCCTCGTAAAAGCGGAGGTCCGACAGGGCGGACCTTGCGCCGGGGAAGCCTGCCGGGGTATTTAGCCACGCGGGCTCAGGGGCTGTCGTCGTTTTCCCCGTCCGGAAAGCTGTTCCGCCGTTCCTCGCCGGCGGGATCGGAAAAAAACTCTGTTCTCTGTTCGAGTGGGGCTCGAAGGGACCGCGGCGGGACTGTGCCGGCGGCCGGTAAAAGCCGCGCAGCCCGCTCTCGCTCCCCGGGGCCGCCTCGTCTGTGGAGGAGATTGTCTGCCTGACCCGGGCTATGGCCTCGCCTGTTTTTTCCTCCAGATCTCTCATTTCCCGGCGGAAGCGGGAAAACTGGTCGCATACCCCGTCGAGGGAGCGGGTGACCTCAACGGCGGCCTGACGGGCCATAATATTAGCCTCGCCGATTATCCTTTCGGCGTCCTCCTTAGCCTGGAGGATGAGCTCGTTTACATACCGGGAAGCGCGCTCGGCTTCCTCGTCCCGGCCGCGCAGGTGGGCGATCTCGGCCTCTCTGCCGGTGAGCTTGCGCTTAAGGCGGTCGGTTTCGCCCCGTAGCCGCTCGATTTCGCGGCGGAGCGCCTCGGCCTCTCTCAGACCGGCGCCATCGTTAAGCTGACTGTCTCTTTCCGCCAGCTCCTTGCGGTAGCGCTCAATTTCAGATTTGCGGCGCCTGACCTCGGTCCGCTCTTCCTCGAGCTCCTGGCGCAGGCCTTCTACCTCGGCGGGGGTAAGCCCCCCTTCCTCTTCCCTGGCGGCCCGCAACAGGTCAAGCTCCTCGCGCAGGCCCATAAGCTCGAGCTCTCTTTCGCCCAGTTCGGCGCGAAGGGCCTCCGCCTCGGCGGACGGGACTTCCTCCCGCACCGCTTCCCTGACGCGTACAAGCTCCTCGCCCTGCTCCTCAAGAAGTGCTCTTGCCTTCTCCAGCTCGAGGCGTATATCCGCGGCCTCGGCTGCCTGCGCCATCTTTTCTTCAATAATTTTGTTCTTGCCGGCAAGCTCGGCCCGTTTTTCATCAAGCTCCGCCCTGATTTCGTCCACTCTCGAGAGCTCGGACGTCTTTTGGGCTATGATTTTATTCTGGCGCTCTATTTCGGAATTTAGGGCCTCGAGCATTTTGCTCATCTCGCCGTTTTTGACCCGCTCTCCCTTAAGCTCCTCGCCCAGGCTTCCGCGCGCCTTTTCGGAATCGCTCAGCTTCTGCTCGAGCTCCCGGATAGCTTCGGTGAGCTTTTCGCGGGCGGCGCCAAGATCATCAAACTGGGCCGAAAGCCGTTCCTGCACGGCCTTGGCGTTGTTGTTGAGTTCAAATATATAGTTGAGAACCGACTGCTTGTCGTAGTAGCGCCCAAAAAGCGCCGGCTTGAGCTTGTTGAGGTTATCCACAGACTGGCCCCTTTCCCCGGCCGCGCCGGCGGATTTTTCCGGCGGGCGGGCATAAATCTTATTCTTCCCTGGGTATAGGCGGTCTGGCGGGCTTTCGGCCTCTGATCGCCTGACGGGTGGCCCTGAGCTCGCTCAGGGATTTTTGCATAACCTCCTCGGCCGAGCGCAAAACGTCGTCTGAAAAGGTCTGGGCAGCCGAGCGCATTTCCCGGGCCTGCATCTGGGTCTGTGATATTATCTCCGAGGCCTTTTCGCGGGCCTTAGTTACAATTTCCTCTTTGGCGAGAATTGTTTTTGCACGCTCCTCGGCCTTGCGGATAACGGCGTCCGCCTCTTTATGGGCGGTGTCGATTATCTCGGCCCGATCCCTTACTATCGCCTTTGCCTGCCTGACCTCGCCAGGGAGGTTGATGCGGATATCGTCGATATACTCGCGCACCCTGTCGGCGTCCACTACGCACCTGCCACCCGAGAGCGGAAAGCTCCAGGCCTTGTCCAGCAGCTCGTCAAGAAGATCCAGCACTTCTTCTATATTCATCCCTGATCCCTTTCTTTGCCGGGGCAGAGCCGTTGGCGGATATCCTTAAGAACCTCCGGCGGCACAAAGCCCGAAATGTCGCCGCCGAAAGCGGCCACCTGTTTTACAAGGCTTGAGCTCAGATACATGTTTTCCGCCCGGGTGGTCAAAAAGACTGTGTCGGCCTCGGGCACCAGCTTTTTGTTGGTGAGGGCCATCTGGAACTCGTACTCGAAGTCGCTCATGGCCCTGAGTCCCTTACAGATGGCTATAGCCCCGCAGTCTCGCACGTAATCGGCCAAAAGCCCGTGATAGGAGTCAACCTCTACGTTCTTGAGGTGCGAAACGGCCTTTCGGAGCATGGCCACCCTTTCCTCATAGGAAAAGGCCGGGGTTTTACTGACGTTGATAATAACCAGCGCAATAACCCGCTCGAACATTCTGCTCGCCCTTGTAATGATATCAAGGTGCCCGCGAGTAACCGGGTCGAAGCTGCCCGGGCAAACGACTGTTGACATACGCGTGTAGACTCCATTATAAAATTATCGGGTATATTTTGCGACTTTGATTTTTCCGTAGCGGTATTCTTTTTGCAGGATAAGCTCGCCGCAGCCTTCGGGCAGCTTTGTTTCACAATCGGTTTCGCAGAAAATGACGCCGCCCTCGCTCATAAGCCCCGCCGTGAGGGGCAGCGCCGTTTTAAGAAGCCCCGCCCCGTAGGGCGGGTCGAGAAAGGCAAGGTCGAAGGGGTCTCCCCTGTAGCCGCGAAGAAAGCTAACAGCGTCGGCGGGGGTGACTCTTCCGGTCGGCCAGGGGCCCGTCGCCTCGAGATTCTCACGCAGAATATTCAAGCTTTCCTTTGAGTTATCCACAAAGACGCAGCCCCGGGCGCCCCTGGAGAGGGCCTCGATCCCCATCTGGCCCGAGCCCGCGAAGAGGTCGAGGACATGCGCCCCCTCCACCCCGAACTGAACGGCGGAAAATATGGCCTCTTTGACAATTGCCGAGGTTGGCCTCACAGCCTCCCCCGCCGGAGCCCTTAAACGGCGGCCCCGGGCGCTGCCGGTAATAACTCTCATTGCGGACGCTCCGGTTTCTGTAATAAACACCTGCTTATATTATGCGCAAAAAATTCCGCGATGTCAACCGGCGGATTGCGGCAAATGCTTTGAGATCTTGAGTTTTTCGCTTAAACATAAGCTTATCGGCATATAAAAACTTTGCGGAATATTTTAGCCGTTTTGTTAGTATTGATAACATAATATATCAAAAAGCTATACGCGGCCTGAAAATAGCGCGGGCGCGGGTCAAAACACACGCCGCGCCATAAACAAGGGCCCCCCGTCATTGCCGGGAGGCCCTTGTTTATATTACCGCGCTTCGGTCAGCCTGTCCACAAGTGAGACGAGATTGGCTATCTCGGGCTTGGACATCTGGCCGTCGGCGCCGAGCTCGCTGCCCTTTATCCGCATCTCCTCGTTTATAAGTGAGGAAAAGAGTATCACGGGTATCTTGCTGAGGACCGCGTCCTCCTTGACCATTTTTGTGAGGCGGTGGCCGTCCATCAGAGGCATTTCTATATCGGTTATAAGGCAGGATACGTGGTTTAAAACACCGTCGGCCGAGTCGGCCCTGACCTCCTGGAGGTAGCTCCAGGCCTCCTCGCCGTTGTTTGTCTTTACGGTGTTTACGTAGCCAGCCTTATGCAGCGACTCTACTATCATTTTGGCCAGGAGCATAGAGTCCTCGGCGATCAGTATCGGCTTGTCGGCCCGTTCCTTTCGGGGGCCCAGCTTGTCGAGGTCGCTTACCTGTATGCTTGTCTGGGGCGAAATTTCGGCTATGATCTTTTCAAAGTCGAGTATCGTGATAAGCCTGTCGTGGAACTGGGCTATGCCGGTGGCCACGCCGTCCTCCCCGCCGTAGATGATGGGGTCGGGCTTTTGAATCTGCTTCCAGGAAATTCTGTCGATCCCCACTACCGTGTGAACGTGAAAGGCAAAGTGGAGGTTGTTGAAATTGGCGACGATAAAGATATCCCGCTCATTGTTTTCAGAGGGTGGCAGCCCCAGGTATTTAGCGAGGTCGATTACGGTTATCACCTCGTCGCGCGGCTTGTATATACCTTCTATTGACGGGTGGGCGTGCTGCATCTGCTTTACCGGGCTTATAGTCATAATTTCCCGTACCTTGGCCACATTGATGCCAAAGAGCTCGCCGCTGATGGTAAACTCCATAATTTCAAGCTCGTTTGTGCCCGATTCCAGCAGGATCTCCGTTTGCTTGCTGTTGCTGATAGCCATAAACAATACCTCCCGCATAACTCTTACATACAGCAATTATGCCCCGACGAAACGCAAATTTACCCGCAGACGCGTCAATTGAAAGAATTAGCGGGAAAAAGCTGGCAAAACCGCCCTCAAATATCTTTTCGACCAAATATATATTTTTTTCATAGGTAAATCATTCCAGTAAGCGCGATCGGAGGATATATCCTACGCGGCAATAAAGGCAAAAAAATCTTATCACGGTAACAAAAGAATAAAAATTGCTATTTGCTCCACTAAATAAAAGCGCAGGCTTATATTTAAAGCGTAAAGACGCCGGGCAAAATATTATTGTGCCGCTCCGGCGCGAAAAAACGCGTTTATAACGCAATCATGCCATTTATCCGCAGATAATCGGCATCGCCTTTTTTACTGCCGGTGCGGCGCGAATAACCTCAAACCAGGGGGGAAAAGGCATGGCCGGTCTTACGACAAAGGAGCTCTCGGCAATACAGGATCAATTGGGCGCGGAGCAAAACCTTATTAAAAAGTATAAGATGTATTCCGAAAATTCCCAAGACATGGTAATAAAGCAAAAGTGCACCGACATTGCCGCAAAGCACCAAACCCACTTCAATACCCTGATGGGTCACCTGAGTTAGGAGGGGCTTAAATGAACGGGAGCACGCAGTACCAGGATAAGGAAATGATGACCGATGTTCTCTCAAGCCAGAAGTTTATCACAAGCGGGTACAACACTGTGGCAAACGAATGCGCCTGCCCCAACCTCAAAACCGATCTGCTCAACATCCTAAACGAAGAGCACCAGATTCAGCACGAGGTTTTTTGCGAAATGAACAAGCGCGGCTGGTACCAGACCGAGCCCGCCGACCAGGGCAAGGTAAATCAGGTAAAGCAGCATTATCTCGGAGCAACGTTCTAATAAGACTAAAAGGCTTTAGCTATACCGGTTTTAGCATGAACAGAACCGCGGCTTTTTACTTGCCGCGGTTCTGTCTTTGTTATTATTGCCATGCAATAATAACAAAGGCCTACGCCGCCGTGCCGCTTCCCTCGATCACCTGCGGCTGTGTCGGCGGGGTGGGAGCGGTCGGCGGGGTCGGCTCGACCGCCGCCTGTGAGGGCGGGGCCTGAGGCGGCTCAGCCTGTGAAGAAGAGCTGTCAGGAGAGCTGGCCGCAGTCTCGTCTGCTGCCTCCGCCCGGGCAGGCGCGCTCAGCATGGGGTAGGTATAAAACCCGCTGCCCGCCGTCCAGGGCGAGGTCTCACCCCCGGCGGCCAGGTCGGCCACCATCTGGCCCGAGCTCATCTCGGCGCTGCTCTTAACTGTCGCAGTGCCTTCTCCCGTACCAATACCATAGGCGGCAGTGTCGGCCAGATAGTAGGTATTGGTTATAGTTCCATCCATATTTACCCCTGCCACGGCTCCGGTGTTAGAATCGCCGCCCGCAACGGTTCCCGCGTTGTAGCTGCCGCTTAAGGTGGCGCTGTCCCGGTTTACGCCGACTATTCCGCCAATGTTGGCGCTGCCGGTAATTTTGGCCGCGTTGTAGCAGTCGCGGATTTTAGCGGCGTAGTTGTACCCGGCTATTCCG
>JAITVF010000193.1 GCA_031285945.1 Oscillospiraceae bacterium | reverse complement strand
CCCCCACGACCGCGTCGGCTATCCCGCCCAGATCGACCCTGCCGTTGGGCAGAAGGGGAAGCTCCCGGTAAATCACGCCGAATTCGGCAAGTGAGCCTATGTTTTTTTCCCCGGTGAGGCCTAAGGTCGCGTGGAGGGTGTCGTAGGGCCTGCCGGTCAGGCTTACCATCGTATCCCCCGGCCTGAGAAGGGCGAAGAGGGCGGTCGCGATGGCGGCGGTCCCGCAGGGGAAGTGATGGCGGACAAGGGCGTCCTCAGCCCCGAGCACCGTGGCGAAAAGAGCGTCCAGGCAATCGCGGCCCCTGTCGGCGTAGCCGTAGCCCGAGCTCCCGTTAAGATGCGCCTCGCTTATTCTGTGCAGCCCAAAGCCCGCCAGCACCTTTCTGGAATTTTCATCGCAGATGCGGTCTATCCTCTCAAAGGCCGGGCCGCAGTCGATAAGCGCCTTTTGCGAAAGCTCGGTAACCTGCGAGGAAAAGCTAAAGTAATCATTCATTGTTTTGCCGGTACCTCTCCCAGAGCCGGAATAAGAGCGCAAAGCAGCCGCCCTGCCATATCGATATCGCCTTTGTGCAAAACGCAGGAGGGGGTGTGCAGGTAGCGGCAGGGAAGGCTTACCGCAAGTACCCTTGCGCCCCGCCCCGCGGTCTGCAGGGAGCGGGACTCGTTCCCCCCGGCCACCGCCGTTTTGGGCTGGCAGGCGATTTTTTCCCTCCCGGCCACCGCGAAGGCGAGGCTGTAAAGCTCGGGGTCGTAGACTGTTCCCTTGTCCATAAAGCTTATTACCGGGCCCCCGCCCAGCTTCGCGACCTCCTCGGCGGGGGGGCTGCCGGCAACGTCGCCGGCGGTTGTTGTCTCAACGGCTACGCAGATATCGGCGCCGGCGTTAAAGCCCGCCGTCATGGCGCCGACGCAGCCTGTTTCTTCTTGAACCGTAAAGGAAAAGCTGCAATCGCAGGGAAGCTCCGAGCGTATCAGCCCGACCAAAAGGGCACAGCCGGCCCGGTCGTCGAAGGCGCGGCCAAGTATCATATCCTCTCCCAGCTCGAGCAGGGGCCCTGAAAAGACCGCCCTGTCTCCCGGGCTGACCAGGGCTTCGGCCTCCTGCCGGCCCGCCGCCCCGATATCGATACAGAGCTTATCGAATTTTGGGGGCTCTTTTCCTTCACTGCTGCTCAGCTGGTGGGTAGCCTTACCGCCTATTACGCCGGGAATTCTCTTTTGGCCGATCTCAACCGCCCGGCCAAACACAGTCCGGGAATCTATTCCGCCTATGGGGGCAAAGCGCAAGAGCCCTGTTTCCTCTATAAACGTAACTATAAGGCCCACCTCGTCCATATGGGCGCTGAAAAGCAGGCTGTTCCTGGGCGCGGCCTTACCCCTTTTAAAGACGATGAGGTTGCCCAAGGGATCGGTCTCGGCCGATTCGTAGCAGCCCTCGATACGGCGCAGGATTTCTTCCCTTACAGCCCGCTCCGTCCCCGAAACCCCGGGGATGGCCGAGAGGGCTCTTAGCGTTTCCAACCTGTCGCTCATGCCGGCGTCTCCCTTCCCAAGCGGCGGATAAAGGCGGCCAGCAGCCTTGCCGTATCCTCCACGTCTTTTATAAGCACCGTTTCAACGGGCGTATGCATGTATTTTAACGGGATGGAAAGCATCGCCGTTTTTACCCCGCCCCTCGAAGACGCGATCTGGTCGGCGTTGGTACCGGTCCGCCCGCCCATCACCTCTGTCTGATGGGGGATGCCCTCGGCCTTTGCTATTTTGGCGAGCTCACCGCTCATCTCGTGGGATAGTATCGGCGCTACGCCGATCATGGGGCCCTTGCCCGCCTCGCCGCACTTGTGGCGCTCGGAATCGTGGGTATGGGCAAAGCTTACGTCCAGCACGACCGCGTGGGTAGGGTTTACGGAATAAGCCGCCGTTTTAGCCCCCTGCCCGCCGACCTCCTCCATAGCGGAAAAAGAAACGGTCAGATCGCAGTTAAGCTCCTCGCCCCGCAAGAGGGAGAGCGCGTAAATTATGGCGGCGCAGCAGGCCCGATCGTCCAGCGCCTTGCCGCAAAGGTACCCCCCCGCAAGCTCCCTTGCCTCGCAGACCAGGGTTATCCTGTTGCCGGGTGAGATGAGCTCCCGCGCTCTTTCGCCGGTAAGGCCCGTGTCGATATACAGCTCGCCTGCCTTTTGGAGCTTTTTTTCCCCGCCCTTGTCCAGATGTGGGGGGGTTGAGCAGACAACGCCGAAAAGCCGCCCCTTTTCGGCGTGGATCACAACGGGGGCTGCCGGCAACGCACGAATATCTATCCCGCCGCAGCGCTCCACCCGCAAAAAGCCGGAATCCTCTATAAAGGTGACGATGAGGCCTACTTCGTCGATGTGGGCGTCGAGCAGCAGATGAATCCTTGAGCCTTCATCCCTGACCCGGCAGAGAACGCTGCCCGAGGGCGTATTTGAAACAGGCCCGAAGGCGAGAAGCAGCTCGCCGCCGTACGCGGCGGCCTCGCTCTCCCTGCCGGGAAGGCCTGTCTTGCCCGAAAAAGCTTTAAGCAATTCTACAATATTCACATTCATAGCGCGTTAACCAGCTCCTTAAAGTGGCGGCCGCGGGCCTCAAAATTCGGGTAGCAGTCAAAGCTTGCGCTGGCGGGCGAAAGTGAAACCACGTCCCCCGCCCTTGCGGCCGAGCGGGCGGCGGCCACCGCCCCGGCCAGATCACCCGCCCGTATAACTGAGGGCTCTCCGTTATAGCAAGGGCAGCGCCGCAGGGAAGCCTCTATTTTGTCGGCGGTGGGGCCGGTAAGTATTAAAAGCTTTACCTTTTCGACCAGCGCCGGGGCTAAGGGGTCGAAGCTTAAGTTTTTATCGTAGCCGCCGGCGATAAGTATTATTTTCGCCCTAAAGCTGCTAAGCCCCGCTATCGCCCTTGTCGGGGAGGTAGCGATGGAATCGTTGTACCATTTTACGCCGTCAAGCTCGCGGGCAAGCTCGATGCGATGCTCTACGCCGTTAAATTCTCTCGCGACCCTTGCGATCGTTTCGGGCGTGGCAAGATCCCCTACGGCGGCGACGGCCGCCAGCAGATTGGCCACGTTGTGCATTCCGGGCAGGCGGATCTCCTCCCGGTTTAAAAGAGGGGTAGCTACGCCGCCCCGCGCGCGGTAAAGAATCCCGTCCGCGCCAAGATAGGCGCCGCTTGAGACGGGCCTCTTCAGAGAAAACCCCAAAAGTCTGCCCCTTACCTCGGGGGCGAAGGCGGCGGCAGTCTCGTCGTCAAGCCCCAGTACGGTTGCGGAAAATGCGTTCTGATGCGCCAAGATATTCCGCTTCGCCTCTATGTACTCCGCCATATCCCTGTGAACATCCAGGTGATTTGGGGTTACGTTGGTGACGACCGAAACGTCGGGAGCGCATCTCATAGACATAAGCTGAAAGCTCGAAAGCTCAACGGCGGCGTAATCCTCAGGGGAAATCTCACCCAAAACCGGCAGCAGCGCGCGGCCGATATTACCGCCCAGGTGGACGCGCCCGGAACCCTGCCCCCGCGCACTTAAAAGCTCGGAAATAAGGGTGGTGGTTGTGGTTTTGCCGTCGCTGCCCGTTACGGCGAACAAGGGGCAGGGGCAAAGCTCGCAGAAAAGCTCCATCTCGCTGGTAACCACGCCGCCGCCATCGCAAAACGCCTTAAGAGCCGGGGCGCGGTAATACATTCCGGGGGTGCGCAAGAGAACGTCCCCCTCGAAAGCATCGGGGTAATCCTTCCCGATAAGAAGCCGCGCTCCCTTTTCCTCAAGGGCTTCGCAGACGGCCCCCAGCTCCTCGCGGCTCCGGCGGTCGCAGGCCGTCACCGAAACGCCTTCCTCCGCCAGCATACCGGCAAGTTCGGAATTGCTCACGCCCAGCCCCACAAAAACGGTCCTTTTGCCCCTGAGCCTCTTATATAACCGCTCGAGATCCTCCCTCATGCTGCCCCTCCCGTCAAATAAACGCTTATTATATTATACACAAAATCCCGAATTTTTCCACATGAAATGATGGCGTGATTAGCGGCGGCATAAATGTGGGTAAAAATGCCCCGCCCTCTTTAGAAAAGCGCGGCAGCGTCCGGAGGGGGTGCTTCGCCGTCGCGGGGCCTCTACCCCCGCAATACCGTCCAATCCTCCTTCATCTGGCGTACAGCCTCCTCCCAGGGGTAATCGGGCTCGCCGAGGTATCGCCTTAGGATTACGGCCGCGGCTCCGGTATCCCAGCCCTTGGGGAATTCGCGCCAGTAGCGCGGCTTAAAGCGTCCCTCAGAGATATAGCGCATCAGCTCCCCGTCCAAAGGGCTCTGTGTGGGCGTATAGTATTCCAGGTAGGGGGAAACGATCCCGAAGTCCTCGGCAAGAAGCTTTCCGCCCTCCTCGCTCTGGTAGAGAAACGAAAGAAAATCGCGGGCAATCGCCTTAGCTTCCTTGCTTGCGGCGGCGTTTACAGCCCAAAATGCGGGGGCCTCGGTATATATCACGCTTTCCTCCTCCTCCGAAAGGGGAATGGGAAGAAGGCTTAAGGCGGCGGCGATATCCCCGCTCAGGGCAAGAACGTTTTTGTAGACGCCGGTGCTCTGGTGTACCACGGCAACCCTGCCAGCCGCGAGCCCGCTCTCAACCTGGTCGGCCCGGGTTGAGGTAAGAAGCCCCTGCCAGCCGCTTCCCATAGACGCGCCTCCGGCCAGAAGGGCAAGATATTCTTCGGCGTCCTCTTCCCCGACAAAGGCGAGAAAAGGGGCGTTCGCGGCCTGCGGCGGGGATGAAAACTCCCCGGTTAAAAGCACGTCGGCCAGCATGCGGCCAAGATAAGAATAATCCTGAGCCGGAAGGGCTGTTACCGCCTTAAGCCCGGGATAAGCCTCAATGAGATTGCCCATATACATTTCCTCCCTCAGGGCTGAAAAAACCTCCGAAAGGGCCTCGGGGGAGCTTGCCGAGGCAATGTCGACCCCCGCCGCAAGAAAGATATCCCGGTTATAGATTAGCCCCATCCCCTCCAGGGCATAAGGCACCCCCAGAACAGCCTGCGCGTCGACTACCGGCAAAATGCTGTCCGCCTGCGCGCGCCTTGCCCAAGAGAGATCTGAGAGGTCGTCGAGATGCTCTCGCAGCTCCATCATATCCTGATGGCCGAATATGTGAAAAAGCCCGACGTCCTCACCCGACAAAAGCCGGGAGCGCAGGGCCGTACGGTAGCTCGATTCGCCCGCTACCGTCTGCACCCTTATGGTGACTCCGGGATTAAGAGACACAAACCGCTCGGCCGCCCGCTGAAGGCTCAAAGAAATTCCTTCCCGTGACTGAAGAATGGTCAGGATTTTATCCGGCGTCTCAAGAGGCGCGTCCTGGACGGGCAGCCCGGCCGGCTCGGGCTGCGCCGAGCAGGAGGCCGCCGATAAAAACGTATAGAGCACCGTAAGTATCATCATAATAACCCGGCCCGCGACAGCCAGCATGGCAAACACTCCCTTTCCCCGCAAAAGAGAGTATGGGCAGGGCGGCCGCCCCTTATACTGTTTCGGGTTAGGGGCAGGCCGCCAATAAGCGCCGCAAGCGGCGGCTCAACAAAACTTCTCCCCCGCTTAGAATAGCGGCCTTTAGCGGCTGCCCTAAGCGGGGGAGAAGCGTTAGTTAAGCGTTTCTTGTTTGTAAGCGAATGCGCCCAGGCGGCTACCTGCGCCTTCTGCCCATAAGCCGCAGCAGCTTGAGAAAGAGGTTTATAAAGTCGAGGTAGAGGGTCAGCGCGCCAAAGATAGCGAGCCTGCGCAGCTCGGGGCTTTCATCGTCGTAGCCGCCCACCGCGGCGGTCATGTAGATGCCCTTGATCTTTTGGGTATCGTAGGCCGTAAGGGCTACAAAGATCACAATCCCCACGCACGTAACGGCGAGGTCAAGCATGGCGTTGCCCAAAAACATGTTGAGCAGGGACGCGGCGACTATACCCAGCAGCCCGAAGAATAAGAGCCGCCCCCACGACGACAGGTCCTTTTTTGTGACAAGGCCGTAAAGGCTCATGGCAAGGAAGAGAAAGGCCGAAACGCCAAAGGCGAGTATGATGCTGCTAAGGTCATAGATAAGCACGACTGTAGAGATCGTAAGCCCGGTGAGCGCCGAGTAAACCATAAAAATGACAGTGGCCGCGGCGGGGCTCAGGCGGTTTATGGCGACGCTCAGAACCAGCACCGCCGCGAGCTGAGCCACAATAATAACAATAGGAGCGGCCGAATTGCCGTAAACGGCGTAAAAAATCTCGGGTACAAAAAGGCAGGCCATGGCGGCTACCAGGGTGGTCAGCAGTCCGACGCACATCCAGCCCATAACCCTTGCCATATAAAGGGCCGAGCGGGCCTCAAGCTGCCCCGATTCCTCCTCGAGAGCTATCGGGTTGCGAAAATCGTCGTCGTATTGGCGATTCACTGTAAAATTCCTCCTCCGCAAAAAACATAAGCGTTTATTTATAAGACCGCGGGCATAAGATCAAACACGCTCTTTATTATACATCAGCCTTGCCCAAATTACCACACAAATGTCGCGCGAAAGGGCGATAAATCGTTTCTCTTTGCGTTGCATCCAAAAAAAGCTTTCTGAAAGGCATAAAATTTAAGGTTTCACCAGGGGGCGCGGCGTTGTATTTTCTAAACGATTCCTATATAATTAAGTTGATGGTATTTTTGACCTGATTGCGGGGGGTGAGCTTTTGAGCGGAGGATGGGGCCTGGTTACCTGGGTGACTATCGCGGCGGCGCTTGTGCTATTGGAAATGTTTACGGTGCAGCTTATCTGCATCTGGTTTTCGGTCGGAGCGGTTTTTGCCGCCGCGGCCTGCTTTCTCGACGCCCCGCCCTGGCTTCAGCTTCTTGTATTCCTTGCGACGTCGGTAGCGGTTTTAATCGTGGGCAGACCCCTTTTTATCGAGAGGCTCACCCCAAGGCGCCAGCCCACCAACGCCGACCGGGTGATAGGTCAGCTGGGGCTCGTTAAAGAGGATATCAACAATCTTTCCCAGACAGGGCGGGTTAACGCCAACGGCCTCGACTGGACCGCGAGAAGCGCCTATGGCGAGGTTATTCTTGCCGGCGCGACTGTTCTTGTTTTGCAGATAGACGGCGTAAAGCTCATAGTGCAGCCTATGCGGCCCGAGCCTGAGCCGGCTGAGCCCGAACTGGATAACGCGCCTTTGGAATCGGAATCTGAATCGGAACCGGAAGACAAGGATCTATATAACGCAGGGAGGTAGTTTTACATGAGTCCGCTTACATTTATATTGCTCACAGCCATAGGGGTTCTCGCGGTGATCCTTATATCCAACGTCCGCATCGTACCTCAGGCGACTGTTTACGTTATGGAACGCCTGGGCGCCTATTACGGCACCTGGGAGACGGGGCTGCGGATTAAAATACCCTTTATTGACCGCATTGCCAAAAGGGTGAGCATCAAGGAGCAGGTGGTTGATTTTAAGCCCCAGCCCGTGATAACCAAGGACAACGTAACGATGCAGATCGATACCGTAGTCTTTTTTCAGGTAACCGACGCCAAGCTCTACACCTACGGGGTGGAGCGGCCCATGAGCGCCATAGAGAACCTTACCGCCACCACGCTGCGTAACATTATAGGCGATATGGAGCTTGACCACACCCTGACCTCACGCGATATCATAAACACAAGGATCACCGCCACACTTGATACCGCTACCGACAAGTGGGGCATAAAGGTGAACCGGGTAGAGCTCAAGAACATACTGCCGCCGCGTGAAATTCAGGACGCCATGGAAAAGCAGATGAAGGCTGAGCGCGAACGCCGCGAGGCCATTCTTAGGGCCGAGGGCGAAAAGCGGAGCCAGATTCTTGTGGCCGAGGGCGAAAAGGAAAGCCAGATTCTCAGGGCCGAGGCCGAAAAGCAGCGCCAGATCCTCCAGGCCGAGGCCAAGCGCGAAGCGCTCATACACGAGGCGACGGGACAGGCCGAGGCTATCCGGCTGGTTCAGGAGGCCGGCGCCAAAGCGATAACCCTGCTAAACGAAGCGCATCCCACTAAAGAGGTGCTTATGCTGCGCAGCTTTGAGGCTCTGCAAAACGTTGCGAACGGCCAGGCCACAAAGCTTATCATCCCCAGCGAGATCCAGTCTCTGGGCGGGCTCTCATCTGCTCTTAAGGAGATGCTCTCGGGCGATTCCAAATAGCCCGCGGCGTAAGGGCTTGCTGTAAATAAGACAGGCCGCTCGGAAAAAATTCCGGGCAGGCCCTGAGGGGAGAGCGCGCCATGAAGCTTGCTACAGGTGTTTTATCGGAGCGTTCGCGTTTTATAAAGAGAGTTGTGGCCCCGCCGCAGCTCTCTTTCGTTGCGTATGACAAGTAGCGCGATATATCATCATGCATATAAGGAGGATGTATCTTGAAGGTAGCGATCGTTATGGGCAGCGACAGCGATCTGCCTGTGGTAAACCCGGCTATAGCGCGGCTTAACGCCTTTGGCGTTACTGTAGAGGCAAGGGTCATGAGCGCCCACCGTACCCCCGGCGCGGTAGCTGAATTTGCCAAAAACGCGGCCGGCAGCGGTTTTGGCGTTATAATAGCGGCAGCGGGAAAGGCCGCCCATCTCGCCGGGGTTCTGGCCGCCCACACCACCCTGCCCGTTATAGGTATACCCGTAAAATCCTCGGCGCTGGACGGGCTTGACGCTCTTCTTTCGACTGTGCAGATGCCCGCGGGGGTTCCCGTGGCCGCCGTCGCGATAGACGGAGCCCAGAACGCCGCCCTTCTCGCCATTCAGATACTCGCGCTCTCCGACCCGGTACTGGCGGACAGGCTTGTCGCCCTTAAGAGGGAGATGGAGGAAGAGGTAGCACAAAAAGACCGCGCGCTGCAAGACGCGCTAAGATGATAAAAATTCATTCAGGGGGTAATAAAATATGGCAGCCGCGCAGAAAATGAACCAGCTCTATGAGGGAAAAGCCAAAAGGGTTTTCGCAACGGCCGACCCGGGGCTATGCATAGTGGACTACAAGGACGACGCCACCGCCTTTAACGGACTCAAGAAGGGGCAGATAGCCGGTAAGGGGGTCATAAACAACCGGGTGACCAACCATCTTATGCGCCTGATGGAGCGCAACGGAATCCCCACTCACTTTGTCGAAGAGCTCAGCGAGCGTGAAACGCTGGTCAAAAAGGTCGACATCGTCCCCTTGGAGGTCATAGTCCGCAATATAGCGGCCGGCAGCCTCTCGACCCGTCTGGGCCTTCCCGAGGGCGAAAAGCTGCGCTCCACCGTCCTTGAGTTCAGCTATAAAAACGACGAGCTTGGCGACCCTATGGTTAACGATTACCATATCGCGGCCATGAATCTAGCAACCAAGGAAGAGGTCGCCATCATATGCGACTACGCTATGAGGGTGAACGAAATTCTTGGCGGATATCTTAAAACAGCCGGGGTTGAGCTTATTGACTTTAAGCTTGAGTTCGGCAAAACCCCCGACGGGACAATAATCCTCGCCGACGAAATCTCCCCCGATACCTGCCGCTTCTGGGACTCAAAAACGGGCGAAAAGCTTGACAAGGACCGCTTCCGCCGAGACCTGGGAGGGGTAGAGGACGCCTACAGGGAAATTCTGCGCAGACTCCTGGGCGAGTAATATACCGCCAGTCAGGTCAATTCCATCCGGGAGGTGTTGTATGTTCCGCTCTATCAACGAAGAGTGCGGGGTTTTTGGAATCTTTGGCGAGATGAACGCCGACGTTGCGGCCAACGCCTGCATGGCCCTATACGCCCTTCAGCACCGGGGCCAGGAAAGCTGCGGAATCGCCGTGAATGACGACGGGGTTATAACCTATCACAGGGATACGGGCCTTGTTCCCGACGTGTTTGACGCGGAGACCATATCGAGGCTGGGCAGGGGCAATATGGCCATAGGCCATGTTCGCGCATCCTCGACCGATCCCCACAGCCGCTACAGCGCCCAGCCGCTTGTGGTCCGCCACATAAAGGGAACCATGGTTCTCGCCCACAACGGCAACATCATAAACGCTTCAAAGCTTCGCGAGGGGCTCGAGCTGGGCGGCGCTATCTTCCACTCCTCTACCGATACCGAGGTCATAAGCCACATCGTTATAAAAGAGCGCCTTCTTTCCGGCTCTATTGAGGAATCGGTCGAGCGGGCTATGCACAGAATCAGCGGCGCCTATTCACTCCTGATAATGTCACCCCAAAAGATGATCGCGGCCCGCGACCCCAACGGCTTCCGCCCCCTCTGTATGGGCAGGCTGGGCGATTCGGTCATTTTTGCCTCCGAGAGCTGCGCCTTCGATTCCATAGGCGGGGAATTTATACGGGATATTCTGCCCGGCGAGATTGTGGTAGCCTCCAGGGACGGGGTACGCTCCATTAAAACCCACACCGGCTCCCGAGGCAGCCTATGCGTCTTTGAATACGTCTACTTTGCCCGGCCCGATTCGGTCATACAGGGCGTTAGCGTCCACTCGGCCAGGATTAGGGCGGGAAGGCTTCTCGCAAAGGATCACCCCGCCGAGGCCGACGTGGTCGTAGGCGTTCCCGATTCGGGGCTCGACGCGGCCTTGGGCTTTTCGCAAGAATCGGGCATACCCTACGGAACCGGCTTTATAAAAAACCGCTATATAGGCAGAACCTTTATTCAGCCCACCCAGCTCATGCGGGACAGCTCGGTCAGGATAAAGCTCAACGTTATAGCCGAAACGGTTAGAAATAAGCGGGTAGTGATGGTGGATGACTCTATAGTAAGGGGCACCACCAGCTGGCGGATCGTAAAGCTCTTGCGCGAGGCCGGCGCCAGAGAGGTTCACATGAGGGTTTCGGCGCCGCCCTTTCGCCACCCCTGTTACTTCGGGACCGATATCGACAGCCGCGAGCATCTTATAGCAAACAAGATGACGGTGCCTGAAATCGCCGATAAGATCGGAGTGGACAGCCTCGCCTTCCTCTCGGTTGCGGGTGTAAACAAAATAGCCGAAAAAGCCGACTGCGGCTTCTGCGACGGCTGCTTTACAGGCTCTTACCCCCTGCCCGAGCCGGAGGACGGGCAGGGCAGCAGATACGAGCAACGTATAAGCGAGCGTAAATGATCATAACAGCCACTTAAACGGAGGACGCCATGCAAAACAACAGCTATACTGAGAGCTATAAAAACGCCGGTGTGGACGTTACCGCCGGGTACCGGGCGGTAGAGCTCATAAAGAGCCACGCAGCGCGCACCATAACCCCCGGGGTACTGTCGGGGCTGGGCGGCTTCGGCGGGCTTTACGCCCCCAACCTTGCGGGAATTGAGGAGCCGGTGCTCGTTTCGGGAGCCGACGGAGTCGGCACAAAGCTGCGGCTGGCCTTTTTGCTCAACCGCCACGACACCGTGGGGATAGACTGCGTGGCCATGTGCGTAAACGATATAATCTGCTCGGGAGCCTCACCTATGTTCTTTCTCGATTACTTAGCCGTAGGAAAAAACGTGCCCGAGAGGATAGAAAAGATCGTCTCGGGCGTGGCCGAGGGCTGCGTTCAGGCGGGCTGCGCCCTTATAGGCGGCGAAACGGCCGAAATGCCGGGGTTTTACGCCCACGACGAATACGACCTCGCGGGCTTTTCGGTCGGCATTGTGGATAAAAGCAGGATGCTCGCGCCGGAAAACGTAAAGGCGGGGGACGTAATCCTCGCCCTGCCCTCCTCGGGGCTTCACTCCAACGGCTTCTCACTGGTCCGCAAGGTCTTTGAAGTCGAGAAGGGGGGGCTCGGCAGGATTTACCCCGAGCTTGGCAGCACCCTGGGCGAGGCTCTTCTCACACCCACCAGAATATACGTAAAGCAGGTGCTTGCCATGGCAAGGGCCGTAAGGCTTAACGGGCTTTGCAACATTACCGGCGGCGGCTTTTACGAGAATATCCCCCGCGCGCGGCCCGAGGGCCTTACCGCCCGCGTTGATAAGCCGAGCCTGCGGGTTCCGCCTATCTTCGGGCTTATCGCCCAAACGGGAAAAATCCCGGTAAGAGACATGTTCTCGACCTTTAACATGGGGGTGGGTATGTGCGCCTTTGTTCCCGAGGAGGACGCCGGCAAGGCGATCCGCGTCCTTACGGAGGAAGGGGTGGACGCCTACGCGATGGGTGTGGTAAAAGAGGGCGAGCGGGGCGTAGAAATTGTGTGACCGGGTTAAGGCCGCCGAGACCCGCATAGCCGTACTGGTAAGCGGCGGGGGCACCAACCTGCAGGCGCTGATCGACGCCTCGGGAAAAAACGGGCTTGGCGGCGGCAGGCTTTCGCTTGTGATCTCCTCTAGCCCGGGGGCTTATGCCCTTCGCCGCGCCGAATCGGCGGGGATAACGACTCTTACTATTCCCCGCCGCGATATGACCGCCGGGGAATTTGACGGGCGGCTCTGCGAGGCCCTGCTCGCCTTTTCGATTGATCTTGTCGTCCTGGCGGGCTTTATGGCGGTACTGGGCCAAAGGGTGCTTGCCCGCTTTGACGGGCGGATAATAAACGTTCACCCCTCTCTCATACCCTCCTTTTGCGGGCCGGGCATGTACGGGCTTAAGGTTCACGAGGCCGCTCTTGGGGCCGGGGTGAAGGTAACGGGGGCGACCGTCCACTTTGTAAACGAGGTGGTGGACGGCGGGCGGATAATCCTGCAAAAGGCGGTTGAGGTTCTGCCCGACGATACGCCCGAGATTCTTCAGCGCCGGGTTATGGAGGAGGCCGAGTGGGTGCTGCTGCCGCGAGCGGTGGCCCTTTTTTGCCGCGGACAGGCTCATATCACCCGCGAATATGAAAGAGAAAAGGGGTTGGCTTAAGTGGACGGTAAAGCTCCGGGCAATCGCTACTCTAAAAAGAGAGGAAATCATAAGGTGAGCAAAAAGCGCGCTCTAATAAGCGTTTCGGATAAGACGGGGCTTGTAGATTTCGCCAAAGCCCTAAAAGAGCTTAACTACGAGATCATATCAACCGGCGGCACGGCTAAGGCTCTCGCCGAAGCGGGGATAGCCGCTACCGAGGTAAGCCGCCTGACCGGCTTCCCCGAGTGCCTGGACGGGCGTGTCAAAACACTTCACCCGGCGATTCACGCGGGAATACTCGCCGTTCGCGATAACCCCGAGCACATGCGGCAGCTTGAGCTTTTGGGTATAGGTACGATCGATCTGGTCGTAATAAACCTGTACCCTTTTCGCAAGACTGTTCTGAGGGAGCAGGTCACCCTGGAGGAGGCAATCGAGAATATAGATATCGGCGGCCCCACCATGATACGCGCCGCCGCCAAAAACTGGCAGGACGTCGCCGTTGTTGTAAATCCCGAGGATTACCCCCTGATTCTGCAAAAGCTCAGCTATGACGGCATTGTTCCCAGGGAGCTTAAGTTTAGGCTGGCCGCCAAGGTTTTTGAGCACACCGCCGCCTACGATGCCCTTATAGCCTCGTTTCTGCGCGGAAAATACGAGGACGCCCCCCTCTTTCCCCAGGAGCTCACCTTTACATACGAAAAGGCGCAGGAAATGCGCTACGGCGAAAACCCTCACCAGAAGGCGGCCTTCTATAAGGAATCGGCCGGGTGGGACAACGTTATCTCCGCCGCAAGGCAGCTCCACGGCAAGGAGCTCAGCTACAACAATATAGGCGATGCGGGCGGCGCTTTGGACGTTCTGAAGGAGTTCGGCGGCGAAACCCCCTGCGCGGTGGCGGTAAAGCACGCCAACCCCTGCGGCGTGGGTCTGGGCGAAACTGTATCCGAAGCCTATAAAAACGCCTACGAAGCAGACCCAGTCTCTATTTTTGGCGGCATTGTGGCCCTTAATCGTGAGGTTGACGCAGATACCGCCAGGGCCATGGGCGAAATTTTCCTGGAGATAATCCTGGCCCCCGGCTTTTCGCCCGAGGCTATTGAAATCCTCACCGCCAAAAAGAACATCCGCCTACTCGAGCTTCCCGCCCTGTATAAGGCTAACTCCCCCAAAATGCTGGATATGAAGCGGGTGGCGGGCGGCCTTTTGGTACAGGAGCTGGACGCCCTACTTGCCGGAAACGAGGAGCTTAAAACCGTAACCGACAGGCCCCCCACAGAGGAGGAGCTAAGGCAGCTGCTCTTTGCGTGGAAGGTTGTAAAGCATGTTAAATCTAACGGTATCGTACTCGCCAAGGGTAACCGCACGGTGGGTGTAGGCCCCGGCCAGACCAACCGGGTTACGGCACTGGAGCTTGCCGTAAGATACGCGGGCCAAAGCGCCAAAGGCAGCGTTATGGCCTCCGACGCCTTTTTCCCCTTCTCCGACTGTGTGGAGCTGGCTGTTAAGGCGGGAGTCACCGCCATAATCCAGCCGGGCGGCTCCATACGGGACGAGGATTCAATAAGGGCCTGCAATCAGGCGGGAATCGCCATGATCTTTACCGGGGTACGTCATTTTAAGCATTGACCAGAACATTTATCAAACAAGCTCTAAGGCCCCGGCGCCGTATCTCTCCCCGCCTTCGGCTGGGAGAGATACGATTTTACTTTAAGGGAGATTCCCGGCATGAAGATTCTGGTTGTAGGCGGCGGCGGCCGCGAGCACGCAATTGTAAAAAAGCTTAGAGAGTCGCCGGGCGTGAGCGGGATTATCTGCGCTCCTGGCAATGGCGGCATAGCGAGGGACGCCGAG
>JAITVF010000111.1 GCA_031285945.1 Oscillospiraceae bacterium | reverse complement strand
GTCGCGCGCCTCAGCGTATGTAAGCTCCAGCTGTTTAATCCGGCCCAGCATGTCGGACTGCGTTCCCGCAACCGCCTCCAGCCTGCGCGATTCCAGCAGCGCCCCTATGCCGCATTTCATTTCATTGAGTTTCATTTGCCGTACCTCCGTTTTAATGTTCCTGAAAACTGGCCCGCAAGAACGCGATGCCCGCCTTCAGCGCTTCGATTCTGCCCTCTGCGGTTACATCTTCCAGCTGATCTCGCCACATCCGCATATTGTGGGAGCCCGCGTCCTCAAAGGCGACGACCGCCTCTATGACAACCGAACCGGAAAACCCGATATCCCGCAGGGCGTCGCCCACGCAGGGCCAATGAATACGGTTGTTGTGGAACGGGATCTTGCGGTTGGGTTCCGTGGCATGCAGCTTGCCGAGGTAACCGCCCGCGCTGCGTATGGCGGCGGGGATATCGTCCTCTTCTATTGCCATATGAAAGGTATCGAGCAGCAGGCCGCAGCTTTTGCTATCCACAGCTTTCGCGAAGTCAAGTCCTTCACGCGCCGTATTTATAATATAATTCTCGAACCGGTTAAGCACCTCTAAATTTATTTGCACGCCAAGGGCTTCGGCGGTAGGCATTACATGGCGGATGCCTTCTATACAGCGCTGGGTATGCTCATATTTCATCTGCCGGGTAATGGCGTTGCCGTCGTACAGGGTGGGCCAGCAGGAATAAAGCACCCCGCTTAGCTCGCCGCCGCCCTCACCAAGCGCGGCGATTCCCTCAATGCTGCGCTTCATGTGCTCTACGGCATATTTACGGATAAACGGGTCGTCTGAGCGCATGTCTAAACCTGTGGGATACCCGAAACAGAATATTAGCTCAATGCCGCTATCCCGCGCCATGACCCGCAGCTCATCGATTTTGCGCTTGTCTCCCATAATGACGTAGTCGGGCGGGCGCAGCTCAACCACCTCCGCGCCGGTTTGCGCCGCCTGCCTAAAAAACAGGCCGGGATTGTCAAGGTCGAACAGTTGTCCCCATGTTGCCTTGTGCACGCCGTATCGAAACATCGATATCCCCCTGTTACATATAGAATCAAGATTGATACAACTCCGCAATCAAAATCATTTAAGCCTTGCAAGTCTTGAAACGATTTTAATCGCGGAGTTGTATAAGGGAGCACCGGCCGCTACTTTTTGAGCTCCTTAAGCACTTCCTCCATCACCTGAAGGGTTTCGGCTATATCCGCTTCGGTGTGCGCGTAGGAGGTGACGATGCGCATATAAGGGCCTACCGCGAAGTAATGGCCGCGCTCGTTCATCTTTGTCCTGAAATCGCAGGAAAGCTTCTGGTCAACTGTGGTCACAAGCTGATCGAAGTTTTTGTACGGGCCCTTACCAAAGTAGAAGCCCATCATTGAGCCGCAGTTGTTGCAGTGATAGTCGAGCCCCAGCCGGTTGTTTATGTCGTTAAAGCCGTTTGCCAGCATATCGCCGATCCTGTCTATGTGCTCAAAAACGCCGGGGCGCTCCAGCTCCTCCACCGTGGCAAGGGCTGCCGCCGCCAATACAGGGTGGCCGTAATAGGTGGCCTGGAAGTTGGTCCTGCCGTTGGCGGAAGTGGTGTAGGTTTCCATGAATTTACGCTTGCCGCCCACCGCCGCCACGGGGAAGCCGTTAGCGATTGCCTTGCCGAGGCATACCAGATCGGGCTTTGCCTCAAAGCGGGCCGTCGCTCCGCCAAGACCGATGCGGAAGCCTGTGACGATTTCATCAAATATAAAGACAATTCCCTGTTCGTCGCATATTTGGCGAAGGCCGGTGACAAACCCGTCGTCCATCCGCATAGTGCCCAGAGAGGTGCAATACGGGTCGATTATAATAGCGGCGACGTCGCCTTCAAATTCCTTGCATCTGGCCCTGACGCTTTCAAGATCGTTGATGCGGCAATTTATAGTATGCTTTGTCGCGTCGCTCAGCATCCCGGCCGAGGTCTGATACTCCTTGCCCAGCATATCGGGCGGCGTGGTGGAGCCGTTAATAAGCACATAATCATGCCAGCCGTGAAAAGCGCCTTCCATCTTAATAATCTTTTTGCGCCCCGTGTAAGCTCTTGCCGCGCGCAACGCGTGATACGAGGCTTCCGAGCCGCCGCTGCACAGCAAAAGCTCATCAAGCCCCATGAGGGCGCATACTTTTTCGGCCAGCAGTATCTCAGGCTCAGAGCTTCCCATGCCGTAGAGATCGTATTTGTCGATCGCCTGCTTTGTCTTTTCCCTGACAGGCTTACAGCCGTAGCCAAGAACAACAGGGCCGTACGCGCCCAGATAATCAACGTAGCGCTTTCCGTTCTGATCCCAAAAATAGGCGCCCTCCGCCCGGGCCGTAATATGCCCCGGGAATTTTCTGATACTGCTGTTAATCCCCCCGGGAATCACCTTTGTTGAACGGTCGATCAAGCTGTTGAGGTAACCTGTGTCCATAGTCTACACTCCCACTCGCAATATTTTTCCGTGCCCGCGCCCTCCAAAACCGGTTCCTTGCAGGAGGCACGATTCTAACATTTAATATTAAATTTATAGTAACATAATTGTGATTTGTAGTCAATACTTTAAACAATTACCAACAAACTAAATGTGACGCTAACTGAATAATTAGCAATTAATATTTGTATGATGTCAAATATTGGCTTATAGAGCTATTTTTGAGGCAGATTTGTTCGGGGATTTTCGTAGATCAAGGTCTTTTTGTGTATTTGTTGACTTTATCGCCTCTTTCTGTTATATTAAATATCACAAACACTTACCAGTGAATTGAGGTTGCCCAAGAATGATTCATACGGAACGGCTGCTTAAAATAGAGGAATATATCATGGAGCACAATGTCGCCTCAATGAACGAGCTTTGCGATGAGTTCGCGATTTCAATGAATACGTTGCGAATAGATATTGCCAAGCTGGCGGCAAGGGGCTCGGTTGAAAAGGTATATGGCGGAGTAAAATATGTAGAACCCGGGGAAATCCCTCTGTTTGAGGAACGCGAAGGGAAAAATATCCATGTAAAGCGCGAGCTTTGTAAAAAAGCGGTTGAGTTTATTAAGAAGGACGACGTCATATATATCGACGCCGGCTCAACTGTCCTTTACCTGACGGATTATTTAGACCCGGCCGTGCCGTTTACCGTGCTGACCAGCAGTCTTCCTCTTATGCAAAGGATGGCAAAGCACACGCAGATATCACTGATCAGCATTTCCGGAAAGTATCAGTGGGAGACCGGCTCATTTGTCTCGCTGGAAAGTACGGAGGCTCTTAAGAAATTCAATATAAAAACGGCTATCATGGTTCCCTCAAGCGTTTCGAACGAGGGCGATTTTACTATATCCAATTATTTTGAGTACGAGATAAAGAAGGAGGTAATTCAGAGGAGCTATCAAACGATTATGATATCAGATTCCGGCAAAATAGGGGTGCCCAGGCTACGCACCTTTGCAAAGCTGAGCCAAATAGATTACTTTATCACCGATTCCGGTATTTCGCAACAGTTTGTCGCGTTATGCGGCAGGGAGAATGTTTCCGTTTTGATTGCGGATGCCAAATGATATAAGATATAAGGAGTGCGCGCATGAACGCCGATAACAAGGTTTTGACCGAACAGGAGGCCGTTACCCGCTATATAAGTGACGGCGACTGTTTGGCGCTGGGCGGCTTTTCAACAAACCGCCGCGCTTATGGGCTGGTACGCGAGATCATAAGGCAGGGGAAGCGCGACCTGATCATTGAAAGCGGCGCGGCCGGCGGCGATGTTGATATGCTGGTGGGGGCGGGGCTGGTGCGAGCCATCAACATAAGCTACATAGCCAATTCCGGTTATACTATGGTATGCCGCCGTTTTCGCGAGGCGGTAGAAAAAGGGCAATTGG
>JAITVF010000078.1 GCA_031285945.1 Oscillospiraceae bacterium | reverse complement strand
CTTATACTGCTCAGCCTGCTGCTCAACTGCTGGAATGATGCAGGCAGCCCCGAAAATACAGTGGGGCTGCTTAATACGGGCATGGGCGTTGCGATGGTTTTACTTGCCGCCGTCTATCTGGCTTTTCAAAGGAAAAAACGTCTCCGGCAATTAAAAGATGAAGAAGAAGAAAAAACAAAAACCGAAAACCGCTGAAAGGAAAATGAGAATGAGAATGAAGAGAATTGTCTCGCTTGTACTGACTTTGATGCTTACAGCAGGTCTGCTGGCCGCGTGCGCCGCCGACGCGCCGCCCGCCGGTGAATCCGGCTCGCAGGCCGCCTCTCAGGCCGGAGAACAAGCCGCCTCACAGCCCGACGCCTCGGAAGGTGAAAGCGCCGCCCCTCAGTCCGACGCGGCGTTTGTCGGCGGCTGGCCTTATTCCACCGTGCCTACCGGCCACTACAACATGTTCGTGCCGGGCGCCATCGAGCTTAAGTTCTACCGGGAGCTGCACCAGCTTCCCCTGGCTACCTACAGGGCCGCTACCGATGAATACGTCCCCATGCTGGCGTCCGCCTGGGAGATTTCCGAAAGCGGCGACACCTTTAACGTAACCCTTCGCGAAGACGCGAAATGGTTTACCGGCGAGGCCTTTACCTCAAAGGACGTATGGACTACCTTTATGCTCTACCGGCTGGTAAACAACCCGGTATGGAGCTATGTGGAAAGCATTGAGCAGGTCTCCGACACCGAGGTGTCCTTTAAGGTGAGCACTCCTACCCCGCTGATACTGCGCTATGTGCTGCGCAAGCCCATGGTGGACTACGCAACCTACGGTGAATATGCCGACCGCGTACAGGCCCTGCTGGACGAGGGCAAGGATAGCGCCTCAGACGAGTGGGCCACGCTGGTAAACGACTTTACCCTCTTCCGCCCCGAGACGGTTAACGCGACCGGCCCCTATTATCTTGATCCGGCGCGGGTCACCGAGTCGAATGTGGAGCTCCTTAAAAACGAGAACTCCTTTTTGGCCGATACGGTAAAATTCGCGAAAGTGCTGGTTTACAACGGCGACGTGCCCGACCTCACCCCTCTGGTTCTGAACGGCGAGGTCGACTTCCTCACCCACCAGTTCCCGGCCGCGTCGATGGAGACCTTTGAGGGGATGGGCTACGCTACCCTTCAGGTACCCGGCGTAGATGGCCTTGCCATCTACTTTAACGAGGCCGTTAAGCCGCTTGACCAGGTTGAGGTGCGCCAGGCGCTCGCCTATGTGATCGACCGGGCCCGCGTGGGCGAGCTGGCGCTGCCCGGCGTCTCCCGAGGGACGAAGTATGTCTCCGGCCTAGGCGACGCCATGACCGAGAAATGGGTGGACGCCTCCGGGCTGACCGATTACCAGGTGGATCACGCCAAAGCCGCCGAGCTGCTGACGGCTGCCGGGCTGACCAATGACGGCAGCCAGTGGCTCAAGGCCGACGGTAGCCCCTTCACCCTGTCGCTGCAGTGCCCCTCCACCTGGAGCGACGGCTCTACCGCCGCCAGCGAGGTTGCCGCGCAGCTGACCGCCTTCGGCATCAAGACGACCTTCGACGGCATCGACGGCACCATGCGGCAGACCAATATCGACGAGGGAACCTTTGAGCTGGCGGTTTCCTTCTTCGGCACCGCCCAGCCTCACCCCATGTTCGCCTTTGAAACCCCGCTGCTTTTAAGCAACGCCAACTCGCCCAAGGGGCTTGGCTACCCCATGGTACAGGAGACCGAGCGCTTTGGGACGGTTGATCTTTCGACCCTTATCGCCGCCTCTACCGCCGGCTGGGATGAAGCTGCGCAAAAAGAGGCGATCGTGCAGATTGTCGGTACCGTGAACGAAACGGTGCCCTACCTGCCCCTTTACACCAAGTATTCCAAATATATTTACAGCGACGGGCTTCGCACCGGCTGGAACGGGGACGCGGCGCTCTATGAAAACAGCGCGGGCGACGACAGCTTTGCCGTTATCATGATTCTAAGCGGAGAGCTTGCTCCCCTGTAAATCTCCGTAATCCGCAAATTCTTATATTATACGAGCCTGCCTTCCCTTTCGCCAAAAGCGGGGGGAGGGCAGGCCAAAAACAGGTGACACATGGCTTGTATACCGTTGCCCAACCGGATAACCCAAACCGGAGAGAGTACCCGTTTCGGGGCCTTTCGCCCTGAGGCGGCGCCGGAGCTGCGCGAGGCGCTGGCTTCTGGCCTTGCGGGATTTACGCTGGACGAAAGGGCGGGCGCCGCGCTCAGCCTTAAGCTGCAAAAGGGCGGCGACAGCGCCGAGGCCTCCACCCTGCGGATCGAAAGGGATCGCGTCACCGTAGAAAGCGCCTCCACACGCGGGCTTTATTACGGGCTTGCCACCCTCAGGCAGCTTTTGGCCTCGGGCGGGGGCGTTTTGCGCCACGGCGTGATTTATGACGCCCCCTCCTTTGCCCACCGCGGCGTGATGCTGGACGTTTCCCGGGGCAAGATGGCCTCTCTGGATTATCTTAAACATCTGGCGGGGTTTTTGTCCGACCTCAAGTACAATATATTACAGCTATATTGCGAGGACAAGCTCGCGCTTAAAAAGCACCCCGCCGTGGGCTCCGCCACCGGCGCATATACAAAAGAGCAGATACGGGAGCTGGACAGTCATTGCCGCGCCCGCTTTATCGAGCTCCAGCCCTGTATTCAGACATATTCGCATATGCACGGGGTGCTGCGGCTGCCCGGGTACAGTAGCCTTGCGGAAAACGACGGCCTCTTCTCGCTGGCGGCGGGCAACGAGGACGTATACGCGTTTTTAGAGGACGAGCTTTCTGAAACGCTGCCCTGGTTTTCTTCCACAACCCTTAATATCAACATGGACGAGGCCTACGACATCGGCACAGGCTATACGAAAGACGCGGTGGAAAGGCATGGCCGGGGCGCGGTATTCCTCGCCCATATCTGCCGGGTGGTGGAGATAGCCCGCCGCCACGGAGCGCAAAAAATTCTTTTGTGGGGCGATGTTGCCAATAAATATCCCGAGCTGCTAGACGGCCTGCCTGACAACGTGACTATCGTGGACTGGAACTATAATCCTCAGGATGACTATCCCTCCCTCGAAACCTTTGAGAAGACCGGTGTTAATTTTTGGGCTGCGGGTGGAACAGGCAGCTGGAACTCTGTTTTTCCCCGTGTTTATAACGCGTATAAAAACCTTACGGGCTACTCGTGCCAAGCAAAAAAAAGAGGCGCGGACGGCTTTATGGCAACCGACTGGGGCGATTACGGCCATATGCAGCCGCTCGGCCTGAGCCTGTACGGGTATATGGTGGGGGCGCAGCAGGCGTTTTACCCCTCACCCATAGCGCCGGAGGCCCTGGAGGCGGCAGCCTGGCCGCTGATATTCGGCGACGAGCGGGTTGAAAGGGCCTTCCGCCACCTTATGGACTCGAACCTGGCGCCCAATCTGAAGACCGGGTTTAAGACCATGTCCATCTACTATTTCTTCGACGACCTGCTCGACGGGCTTGCCCTGCGCGGCAACGACAACTACCCACGGCTCCTGCGCGAAAGCTTTCCGCCGCTGCTGGAGCACGGCTCCGCCGCCTGCGAGCTGCTGCGCGGCGCCCTTGACGAACGGGTGTGGGAAGAGCGCGGCTTTCCCGGTGAGGACTGGCGAGAGCTGTTCGGGGAGGCATTTTTGCGGGAGCTTCTCCTCTCGGCCCGCATGACGCGGTATATCGGCACAAAGGGCGAGCTGTGCTATAAAATACTCGATACCCTGGCCGACCCCGCCGTTAAGCCGCAGGACATTCTGACACTTACCGCCGCTATACACGCGCTTTACAGGGAGTTCCTCGCCATACGCCGCGACTTTGAAGGGGTGTGGGTCCTGCGGGCTTATGAAACCGGCATAGAGGGATGCTTAACCATGTTCGACAAAGGAGGCGTGCAGCTGGCCGAAACGGTTAAATGGCTGGCCGATCAGCGGGAGGCGCTAATCCGCGGCGAGCCTGCGGACCATAAGCTGACCACTTATACCGCCGGGAAAAGCTGCCGCATACTGTGGACAGGCGATTTCAAAAACCTTTGGGACCGCGCTTACCCATGGCAATAATTATTATATTTTGCAGGAGTGCCTCATGGAATACACTGTATACCCGCCCCCGCGTCAGATAGAATACCGCCCGGGCGAATGCGCCCTGGACGCCCTCGGGGAAGCCCGCTGCGGCGCCTCGGGGGACAAGCGCTTTTTCAGCGGGCTGCCCGAATCCCTTCGGCCCGCCGCCACATGCGGGGAGGGATATGAATATACGGCGGGCCGTACCGCTATATCCGCCGCCATATCCGGCGGCGTTGACAGCCCGCAGGGATACCGGCTTACTGTCGCGCCCGGCGGCATAACGCTTAGGGCCGCCGACGCGGCCGGACTGCGCTACGGCGCCGATACCCTGGCCCAGCTTGTGGCTCAGGCCCAAAACGGCGCGCTGCGCTGCGTTGAGATAACCGATTGGCCGTCCATACAAAACTGAGGCCTGATGCTGGATATTTCGCGGGGCAAGGTGTATACCCGCGATTATCTGCTGGGCCTCGCGGATCTGCTGGGACGGATGCGGTACAACGTCCTTCAGCTTTACGTGGAGCACACCTTCGATTTTAAAAAGCATCCCGATATCAGCGCGGGCAGCGACCCGCTGACCGCTGACGATATTCTTGCCATACAGCGGCGCTGTAAGGAAAACGGCGTCGAGCTCCAGGCAAATTTACAGTCGCTGGGTCACTGCAACCGCATTCTTACCCGGGAGAAATACCGCCATATTGCCGAAAGCGACATGTAC
>JAITVF010000070.1 GCA_031285945.1 Oscillospiraceae bacterium | reverse complement strand
GTGGGCGGCGGGCAGCTCGGTGTTTTTAAGGATCATGTTGTAAAGAATCTCTTCGCCGGGGCTCTCCTCGCCGCTGCCCGCGGCCGACTGCCAGGCTATGGTGCCAAAGGTGCGGCTGGTTACGTTTATGATATCAATGCCGGCCGCGGCGCCCGAGGAGTCGGTTTCCATATCGAGCCTTTCGGCCAGCCTCCTTACGTCGGCCCTGCCCGACTTTATATCCTTCCTGATATCGGCGGCGCTTCTTCCCGTTTCGGCCGCGGTCTTTTCTATAACCTCCGAGAAAAAGGCCTGGCGGCTGGCAAAGATGGCGGCGCCCTTAGCCACGGCTTCGTCGGGGTCGAAGGTTTTAACCCGGGCCTTAAACTCTTTTTCCACCCGCCCGGTGACCTGAGGCATTCTGGTAGAGCCGCCCACCATAAGAATCTCGTCGACCTTGTCTACGGCGTAGCCTTTTTTCGCGGCCTCCTCAAGCATCTCCTTTGTAAGCAGGATTGTCCGCTCCAGAAGGTCGGCGGTGAGCTTGTCAAAGATTTCGCGGCTAAGCTCCACCCTGGCGCGCTCCCCCTTGTAGTTGATCGCGATGGGGGCTTTGTCCCGGGCCGAGAGCATCTTTTTAGCCCGCTCGGCCGAAAGGGTCAGCTCCTGAAAGGTTTCGGGATCGGAAAGAACATCCTCGGTCGAGCCGGTCTGCTTAGCAAACTCCGCGGCTACATACTCTATAATACGGTCGTCCCAGAGCTTGCCGCCCAAGGAGTGGTCGCCGCCCGTCACAATCACCCGTATGGCGGCGGATGAGATATCTATCATGGTAACATCAAATGTGCCTCCGCCCAGGTCGTAAACCATAACCACCCGGTTTTCCGAAAGGTCGTTTACCCCGTAGGTGATAGCCGCGGCGGTGGGCTCGTTTATAATGGAAAGGACATTGAGGCCCGCTATTTCGCCGGCCATGCGGGTGGCCTCCCGCTCGTTTATGCCAAAATAGGCAGGGCAGGTTATAACCACGTCGGTTATGGTTTCGTCGGGCAAAAGCCGGTTCTCCCCCCGCAGCGCAATAACCGCGTCGTTAACGATCTTTTTAAGAATATAGGAGCTTACCTCCTCGGGAGTGCGCAGGGCGCCCCCCGCCATCCAGGCGGCGCCCTGCTGCCCCATGCTGCGCTTGACAAAGCTCACTACCTCGCCCGGGTAGAGCCTGGAGCTTTCTTTCGCGGGGGTACCCACCACCACGCTCGAGGGCGACTCAAAAAAAACGACCGAGGGGGTGGTAAGCTCGCCCTCCGAGTTCTTAAGGACCACCGGCTTGCCGCTCTGGTCTATGCAGCAGACGCACGAATAGGTTGTTCCAAGGTCGATACCCAGCACTTTATTCATTAATTGTAATCCTCCGTACAGAAGTAAGTTGTCAGTAATTGGAAGATCGCCGGGGCTATGGCGTATTTATTCTTCCTCAGGCCGAGCATAAAGGTAAACAGATACCCGCTCGGGCCTTATAACCCTGCCGTTTTTCTCCCAGCCCCTGGAGTGGCGGACCGCCACCTTTTTATCCTGGCGGGGCTTATCGGTGGGGATAGTAGCGAGAACCTTCTGCCTGCCCACCGTAACTGCGCTCCCCTCCTGCGTGAAGGGCTCGACCCCGTGGCGATAAAGCAGATCGGAAAGATCGGTTCCCACCCCCTCGAAAAGGGTGAGCAGCCTGCGGTAGTTGTCGGGCGCGAACTGCCTGCCCCGGTAGTGATCCATTGATTTTTCTATATCGTCAATCAGCTTTATTATGTCTTCCTCCATAGGGCGGGTCAGGGTATCGATAAGGCCGTTTTTGTAGGACTGCAGCTCCCTGTGCATCTCGTCAAAAAGGCGCTGGCGGTGATCGTCGTGCATGAGCTTTTGCTTAAAGAGGGCCTCGAGCTCCTTAATGGCCGCAACGGCACGGTCTGGCTCTTTACCTGCCGCCGGCGGCGGTCCCCCGGGAAGGGAAATCCCCAGCCAGCCGAGGAAATCGGGCGCCAGCGCCCGGTAAAAGGGTCTGTGGCCCACATACGCTATGGTTTCAAAGAGCTGCGAAAATCGCTCGGTCAGCTCCCTTTGCCCGTTGTCGGGTTCTTTTGCGAAGACAAAGCCCCTTAGCTCCTCGTAAAGGGATAAAAGCTCCCGCCTGCCGTCGGCCTTCTGCTCGGGGGTTATAGGCTCGGGAGTCTCAAGGGGCAGAGGCATATCGGGCGGATACGCCCCCGGCTCCACAAAATCGCGGATTTTACAAAATGAAAAAGAAAGAAGTTTGCCGGTATCGGGGTGAAGTATAGCCCAGGCGAAGGGCCTTCCCGCCGGGGAATCGGCCTCGAAGAGGAAGAGGGCGTCGGCAAAGCCGCCCTCGTAAGGCACAGCCACCGGAAGAGACGCCGCCGTCCCGGAAGGAAGGCCGGAGGTTGCGGGCATCTCTTGCAGCAGGCGTTGCAGGTTTCGGGTGTATCCCAATTTTGCCCGACTCCCTCCCCCTGTATCATAGGCTGTATTCGTCGGCTCAACGGCCGTATTTGCGAATCTTTTTGCGAATACGGCCGTTCCCCTTAATTAACGCGGCTTCTTAAATAACGCCTGACCACGAGGCAAGAGCTGTAAGGCTCCTGGTGGTCTGCCCGGCCAGCACACAACTCATTTCTGGTCGGTCAAACCACCATCCCTACAGCTCGTCCTGTGACAGCTACACTATATTATAGCTTAATATCAGGGAAAAAACAATAAAAGAGAATGGAAATTACTGCAATAACAAAATGAGCGCCCAGAGTGAAGGCGCTCATTCTAGTTTTTATCGGGAGGACCGTCAGGGGGTTTCGAGATCAAAGTAGACGAAAAACACGTTGCCCTCTACGTCGTCCTCATAGATTTCCAGGTAGCTTACGCTGTATTCGTTCTTGCCCTCGAGCCGGGGAATTTCGTAAACTACGGTGGCGTTCACCGTTTCGCCTTTGGCCAGCTCGTATTCATCCTCCATCTGCTCGTCGGCTACCTTGGCTATGGGGTAGCCGTAATCCTCTTCGCCCTCGCCCCACTGTACCTGAAAATCGGCCGAGTACATGGGCACCACGTCGCCGAACACATTCTTGACCGTCAGATCAGCCCGCAAAAATATATTCCCATCCTCCGGCGTAGTGCCTTCGTATTCGCCAATCAGCTCGGCGCTGTTTACGCAGAAGGAAAAGAACTCGTTAACAAGGGTGTCTCCCAGCCTGCCGTCCGCGTAGCCGTCGGCCGTTCTGCCGTCTCCTATATCCGAAGCGTCGGTGATTATGGTCGAATTGCCGTCCGATAACGGAATCAGCGGTTCAAGCATGTCGCACCCCGTTGTCAAAAGCATCACGCACACAAGCATAAGCGCCGCCGCGCCACCAAAAGTTCTGTTCATCCTCATGTCCCTCCCGAATAAATATCTTTGAGTACCCAAACCCCAAACCGCAGCGGGGCGAGTGCCCACGTAATATTACTATATTTTCTCGCGAGAGGCAAGGGGTATATTTAGAGCTTGCTTGATAAAACAAAGAGAACGGCTTAACAAGCCCCGGATCTAGATTGCGTGTAAATCATCAGGCTCAGGCGGTAAGCTCCGGGCGGTGAAGCGCGTAGAGCTTTCTTGTAAGGGGCCTTGGCCGCTCCAGAGCGGCCAGACGCTCGGCCTGGAATTTTTGTACTACGGGCAGCTTTAACCCCGGCGGGGTGAGGAAGCCGTCAAACAGCGGGGTTAGCTCCAGCGGGGCGCATACGGCGTTAAACTGGTTGCAGGTGGCCACTACGTAAACCTGGGCCAGCTGAGAAGCGTTCCAAGCGCCGGTGAGGACCATGTGGCTCGAGTAATCGCCCTGAGCAATCGCCTGAGAGGCTATGATTATCTGCGCGCCGGTAGCCGCGGCCATGCGGGCGACCTCCGGCCGATAGATATCAACGTCCACGCAGAGAAAGACCGAACCGAACTCGGTGGGCATAAGCTCGACCGAGGTGCTCTTTTTCCCCGCCGATTTGTAATTAGGCCCGCCAAAAATGCCCTTCTGGGCCCCCGTAACGCTCCCCTCGGGCGAGATAAGGCACATGCACTGATAGCCCATAAGAATAAACCGCTCTGGCACAAGCCACACGCCGTAGTGGCGGGCGTATTTGCAGCAGCGGCGCATATATTCCTTTGATTGCAGCTCCCCCACAGGAACGCCCGACTGAGGCATAAACACCACAAAATTACTGCCCCAGGCCGGTGAGGACATCGGTTCGCCGATACTAAGCGCCAGCTCGGTCACCCAAAAGCACCTCCTGTTACGACGCAACGCGAGTATATCACGGGTATTATAACACAGTTGCGAAGCGGCTGTGTTATAATTGGCCATAATAAACTATTTTGGCTTATTATAACACAGTTGCGTAAGTAATACTATAATATTTTGATTTTGCGAAAAAATCACCCGCCCCTAAAACACGACTATGCCCCGGTCCCGCATGGCGCGAGCCGAGGCATGGCCGTTATAGAAAGAGGGGGGGGAAGTGGATGGCAATGATGTGTAGTCGGCCAGCTCCAAAAAAGGCTATAGCAATTGTAAGAAATGAGCGGAAAAGGTCTTATCTACAATTGCTATAGCGGGCATGGCCATCCGGCTCGCCACCTGCGGGTGGCAACCGCCGGATATGGCCGATAGAGCAATGC
>JAITVF010000054.1 GCA_031285945.1 Oscillospiraceae bacterium | reverse complement strand
TTCCACCGCCGTGATACGTCGTCTATATAGGTTTCAAACAGAGAGGTGCCCGAATGGGAGCCGTTATTGGTGCCCATGCTCAGGTTGATTGCGACCGGCATTCGCAGCTCGAGCGCCTTGTCGCTAATATATTTTAGCGCGCGCATGATTTCGGTGGTTCTGGCAAAGGATTTGCGCCCCTTTTCCCCAAGCCGGACGGCGATAATCGAGGCCTCGGGCGCTACTCCCACGTAGCCGTTGTAGCCCCGGCCGTTGCCCGCCGCGATTCCCGCCACGGCGGTTCCGTGCCCCACCGTATCGGTAGAGGGGATTACCGCTTGGGGAATATCGCTTTGGGCGGCGGCGGTCAGCTGGTCCGCGGTGTACTCCACGCCGCTTGTAAAGCCCGCCGGCGGGGTTCCCTCCGCCGACTGATCCCACATGTAAAGTATGCGGCTCCTGCCGTCCGGGCCGATAAAGTCGGGGTGGGCGTAGTCGATTCCCGAATCAATTATTCCCACCAGCACACCCTTGCCCCTTAAGTCATATTCCCCCGGGCTATGCACCGACGTTACGCACGCGGCCGAAAGGCTCCCCTCGAGTGAAGGCGTCAGATTCTTGGGCAGCTCTACATATTCGATCTCGCTGTAGTTGTAAATCTCCCGTATGCGGCTTGCGTTCATGGTAAGTATGGCGTAGGAGCCGCCCAAAAGCTCAACCTCCGCCTCTAGCGCCTCGCTGACGGCGTCAAGGCTTCCGTTGTATTTTACGATTATCTCCCACCGCCCCGTATCCGCGTATTCGGGCTCGTCTTTGAGTAGCACCTCAAATCCCGCGAAGATTTCCGGCATGGCCCGCTCACCCTTTCAGAATCTTTTGCATTATAGCTGATCGGCTATATCAGTAAAAGCTTTCTATATGCCCGCCCGGCAGGTCTATAAGACGCCAGCGCGAGCTATCCCACCGGTAGCCGGTTATAATTCCCCCGGGCGAAACGGAAATCGGATACATCCAAAACTCCCCGTAATGCCTGGTCCAGACATATACGCAGCTATACAGGCAGTTTGCCAGCATCCTTGGGATCTCGCGGTTTCCCGGGCAGGCGCGGCCGGGTATGGTTGCCGGCGGCGCGGCCGGCGGATACCGGTTGATTATGACATGCGGCTGATTGATCACTGTTACACCGCCCCCTGACTAATACACGTGCCATACAATCATATGCCGCAAATTAGCCGCTGATTCCCCGGCCGCAATGAACCCGGGGAGTTTTATTCGCATATTATAAGCTGACGGAATATCATAAAAAAAGGAGACCGCAAATGCGCGGGCTCCAAAGAAAGGCAGGATAAGCAATGCCATATTCAAGCAATCGGAATTCTGGGGACGGAAGCTTTGGCAGACTGCTGGTCGACGCTCAGGCAGTAGATATCGGAACGCCCGCCGACAGCGCCATAGTCAGAATCACCCGAAAAACCGCGGACGGCCGCGGATCACAGCTGGAAGAAATGATGACCGATTCCTCGGGGCGGTCCGCCGTAGTCGAGCTATCGGCGCCTCCCCTCGAGTATTCGATGGCGCCCTCGGAAAAGCCATACAGCGAATACGACGTAACCGTGGAGATGGAGGGCTACGAGCCGGAGCTTGTGGAGGGGGTGCAGATTCTGCCCGATACGACCTCCTACCTGGACGTAAAGCTCAAGCCTAAAACCGACTACGATAACGGAACCCAGGTTATACCTATCGAGACTCACACCCTCTGGGGCGAATTCCCACCCAAAATACCCGAGGAAGAGGTAAAGGCGCTGCCGCCCTCCTCCGACTTTGTCGTACTCCCCGAGCCGGTAATTCCCGAGTATATAATAGTGCACGCGGGCAAGCCCTCCGACTCGAGCGCGCCCAACTACTGGGTTCCCTATAAGGATTACATAAAAAACGTGGCCTCCTGCGAAATTTACGCAACCTGGCCGGAGGAAACCATCAAGGCCAATGTGCTGGCCATAGTTTCCTTCACCCTAAACCGGGTGTACACCGAGTGGTACAGGGGCAAGGGATACAATTTTACCATTACCAGCTCTACCTCCTACGACCACGCCTTTACCTACGGGCGGAACATCTACAGTGAAATCTCGCGGGTGGTAGACGATATCTTTTCAACCTTTATTACAAAGCCGAACATCCGCCAGCCCCTGCTGACCCAGTACTGCGACGGTAAAAAAGTGACCTGCCCCAACTGGATGACCCAGTGGGGTTCCCGCGATCTGGGGGAACAGGGCTACGCCGCCATGGATATCCTGAAGAGCTTTTACGGCTATGAAATATTCCTTATGGAGGCAGGCAAAATAGCGGGAGTCCCCTCCTCCTATCCGGGCACGGCCCTGCAAACCGGCTCCACCGGCCAGAACGTGCGGGTGATTCAAGAGCAGCTCAACGCGATATCCAAAAACTATCCGGCCATTCCCAAGGTCAGGGTGGACGGAGTGTTCGGCGAATCCACAAGAAAAGCTGTTGAAACCTTCCAGGAGATTTTCCACCTGCCCTCCGACGGAATCGTAGGCTTTTCCACCTGGTATAAGCTTTCCGATATCTACGTAGCCGTTACCAAAATGGCCGAGCTGAGGTAGCCTTTTGGCCTGTAAAGGCTTATACTACTCCGCATTTAAAATACTTCTTTCTATTGCTTCCCCCGCCTCTGGCGGGGGAAGCAATAGAGTAATATTATAAAGGCATTTTTTCGCGTATTCGCGTAGTAGTATTATAGCTCGAGGGGGGGCCTTGTGGCCCCCCCCTCGAGTTCTGCGTTATTTTCCCGCTTCTATGTCTATGTCTCTGGCTTTTTTTGCTTTCCTTCGCTGGCGCACGCACTCGGTCAGCAGATACTCGATCTGGCCGTTTACCGAGCGAAATTCGTCATCCGCCCAGGAGGCCAGCTCCTGCCAGAGGCTTTCGGAGAGGCGCAGTGGCACCTGCTTTTTTTTATCGCTCATTTTTAATAGAGGGAGCCGCTGTTGACAACGGGCTGAGCGTCCTTGTTGCCGCACAGCACTACCAAAAGGTTGGAGACCATGGCGGCCTTTCGCTCTTCGTCAAGCTCGACTCCATTGTTGGCCGAAAGCCTTTCGAGGGCCATCTCGACCATTCCGACCGCGCCGTCCACAATCATCTGGCGGGCGTCGATAATAGCGGAGGCCTG
>JAITVF010000182.1 GCA_031285945.1 Oscillospiraceae bacterium | reverse complement strand
CTCCATGGTTCTTTTGAGGGCCTTGTAAACATCCTTTGGAAGCCTTTCCCGCATGGTTCTGTGCCCGAACACCATGCAGCCGAAACAGTCAAGAGGGTTTTCCGACATCCCAACTCACTCCCCGCTATTAACGCGTAAAAAGATTATAAAAGCGTAACGCCAAGCTCCTTGCATGTTTTTTGGGTTTCGTCGTCCCATAAGGAAACCTGAACCTCTCCGATATGGGCCTTGCCCAGAAGCAGCATACAAAGCCGGCTTTGCCCGATGCCGCCGCCGATTGTCTGTGGAAGCGCGCCTTCAAGAAGCATACTGTGGTAGGCGAGCTTTCTGCGGTCGTCACAGTTTGCCTTTTTGAGCTGTGCGTCCAAAATCTCGGAATTAACCCGAATGCCCATTGAGCTTATCTCCATAGCGATACCAAGGGTTTCGTGCCAGAATAGGATATCGCCGTTAAGCGACCAGTCGTCGTAGTCGGGGGCGCGGCCGTCGTGCCGGCTGCCAGATCTGAGGGGCCAGCCTATCTGCATGAGAAAGGTTGTGTGGTGTTCTCTGACATACGCGTGCTCCCGCTCCTTTGGGGTAAACGAGGGATACAGATCCTCAAGCTCCTGGGTGGTTATAAAGCTTATTTCCCGGGAAAGCTCGACCTCAGTTGCCGGAAAGGATTTCTTTATATCATCGGCCGTGTCGCATATGGCGCTTATTATGGCCGTTACCTCTTCCTTAAGATATGAGAGATTGCGGCGGCCCTCCGGAACAATCTTTTCCCAGTCCCACTGATCCACATATATGGAGTGGAGGTTATCCATCTCCTCATCGCGACGTATAGCGTTCATATCGGTGTAAAGGCCTTCACCCTGCGAAAACTGGTATTTATAAAGAGCCATCCTCTTCCACTTGGCAAGCGACTGTACGACCTGAGCTACCGTACCCGTCTCCTTTATGCCGAACTCAACCGGGCGCTCAATACCGTTAAGATCGTCGTTGAGGCCGGTTTTGGGGTTTACAAATAGAGGCGCCGATACCCTTTTTAAGTTGAGCGCCCGTGCGAGAGCTCCTTCAAAAATGCGATGAATGTCGCCTATGGCGGTCTGTGTTTCGTAGATGCCGAGCCTGTCGCGATAGCCTGCCGGTACGCCGGATTTACTCATTGTGTGACCCTCCCGGGTTAAATAAATACAAAAACGCCACGGACAAAACCCTGTCCGCAGCGCCTTTGCTGCACCAATAGGCGTATTATATGACACAGCGCTTAATTTGTCAATCGGCGCAGACGCATTTTGTAAAAGCGCACAATATCACCGGTATATTCAAGCCCTGCTTGTTGAAGTTTTACGGGTAAGAAAAAGCGGCGCAAAAAGATTTGCTTTGTGCTTTATTCATATGCTATTATAATTCATAATACTCATATTGAAGGCGGGGAGCGTTATGGGTTTTACTAAAAGAGAAGCGTTGGATTTCATCGCGGAAAATGACGTTAAGTTTGTCCGCCTTGCCTTTTGCAATCTCTTTGGCGTGCAAAAAAACGTCGCCATTATGGCGCAGGAGCTTCAGTCCGCCTTTGAGCGGGGAGTCTGTCTCGACACGGCCCTTGTGGAAGATTACGTAGCCGAAGAGGACGCCGACATCTTTCTTTTTCCCGACCCTTCTACTTTTACAATTCTTCCCTGGCGGCCTTCGCACAACCGAGTCGCCCGCTTTTTCTGCGATATAAGGCGGGCCGACGGCAGTCCCTGCGACGGCGACGGCAGGATACTCCTTCGCAATGCCGTGCAAAAGGCGTCGGCAATGGGGCTTGATTGCCAGATAGGCTTTGAGATTGAGTTTTACCTCTTTCGCCGCGACGAAAATGGCGACCCTACTTTAATACCACAGGACAGCGCGGGTTATTGCGACGTTGCGCCCAGGGATAAGGCCGAAAACATCCGCCGGGAGATCTGCCTGACCCTCGAGGAGATGGGAATAAGCCCGCAAAGCTCGCACCACGAACGTGGACCGGGTCAGAATGAGATCGTTTGCCGCCACACCGACGCGCTTACCGCCGCCGATCAGCTGGTTACCGCTAAAACAGTCATCGAGGTGACGGCCGCCCGCAACGGGCTTGAAGCCTGCTTCCGGCCCAAGCCGCTCCCAGGCAGAGACGGCAGCAGCGTCCATATAAGCATGTCGGTCAGCAGGGGAGGGGTAAACCTGTTCGAAAAGGGGAACGACCCCGAGGCCGGACGTTTTATAGCCGGAATCATAAGCCATCTTGGCGATTTGTGCGCCTTCTTAAACCCGATGCCGGAGTCCTACCTCCGCTTTGGCGATGATGTGCCCTCGGCCGTAACCTGGTCGCACAGGAACAGGAATCAGCTTATACGCATCCCGGCAAGCCGTATGGAGCTTCGCTCCGCCGACTCTTCCATGGGGCCGTACTTTTCCTTTGCTTTGCTGTTGGAATCGGGGCTGGAAGGCATTGTAAAGCATTTTAGCTTGACAGCTGCCGAGGCGCCTGACGGCGCTATTCCCGCCTCTTTAAATGAGGCTCTGCAGCGGGCTCGGGGCAGCGCGCTGGTAAACGCAGTCGTGCCCACAAAAGCCCTTGAGGCTTACTGCGAACAAAAGCAGGAGGAGTACTTGCGCTGGAAGACGCGAATGTCGTAAGAAGGCAGTGTCCTTTGCGGGGGATGAGATATGATGAAAAGCGTTTTGGTCGCGGCACAGGGTCAAAACAGCGCGGAGACGCTTCGCGTTTTATTGCGCGACCGATATAAAAACGCTGAAATCCTTGCCGCGGGCAGCGGGGCGATAGCGAGAAGGCTTATTGATGAGCGTTGCCCCGAGCTGCTGGTTATCTCTTCGCCGCTGCCAGACGAATCGGGGGAGGAGCTTGCCAGATTTGTAGCCCGTAGTTCTTGTCAGACAGGCGTGCTGCTGCTCAGCGCGGCCGAGCACGCTGAGGAAATATCGGACAGGGCGGGCGCTGACGGCGTTTTTGTACTGGAAAAGCCATTTACGCGAGCCTTCTTTAATAAGGCGCTGAGCCTGCTCGAAGCATTTATAAAGCGCACCGCCGAGCTAAATCGCCAAAACGCCGAGCTACTCGTGCGTATAGAGGAGCAAGGGCTTATAGGAAGGGCAAAATGTAATCTTGTAAAGCTAAATGGGTTTACAGAGTTGGAGGCCCATCGCTATATAGAAAAAAGGGCTATGGATTTACGTCTTACAAAGCGTAGGGTTGCCGAAGAGATCCTACGCGGCCGCGACTGGCCGTAGAGACTGCGTTCAGTGAGTGAAAACGATTTTAATCGCGGAGTAGTATAAACCAAATTAAGGGGTGCTAAGAATGAAGATCAACCAAAACTATCTTGACCTGAAGAATAGCTATCTGTTTTCGACTGTGGCAAAAAAGATATCCGCCTACAAGGAGGCCAATCCGGATAAGAAGGTCATACGGATGGATATAGGCGACGTCACCCTTCCGCTTTGCGGAGCAGTTGTTACCGCGCTGCGAAAAGCCGTGGAGGATATGTCCCAAAAAGAAACGTTTCGAGGGTACGGCCCCGAGCAGGGCTACGACTTTTTGCGGGAGGCAATCGCCGGTTACTACGCAAAAATCGGGGTCGCGCTTTCTGCTGACGAAATATTCGTAAGTGACGGAGCAAAAAGCGATATCGGAAATATGCTCGACCTCTTTGACCGGGACAACAATGTTCTCATTCCCGATCCGGTTTATCCGGTGTACAGGGATACAAATATAATGGCGGGGCGAAGGATAAGCTTTATAGAGGCGAATGCTGGAAACAATTTTCTTCCCATGCCCGATCAGGCGGGAAGCGCGGACATAATCTATCTGTGCTCGCCTAACAATCCAACAGGAGCAGTATACTCCCACGAGCAGCTTAAGTCTTGGGTCGACTACGCGAACGGCAGGGGAGCGGTTATCTTTTTTGACGCCGCCTACGAATCCTTTGTTGGGGAGGCGGCGCTGCCGCGCAGCATATTTGAGATTCCCGGCGCCGAGACCTGCGCCGTTGAGTTCTGCTCTTTTTCTAAAACCGCCGGTTTTACCGGTACCCGCTGCGGCTATACGGTTGTTCCCCACGCCCTTGTATGCGGCGAAACTAAGCTGCGGGATATGTGGCTGCGCCGCCAAACCACCAAATTTAACGGGGTGCCTTACATTGTACAGCGTGCGGCCGAGGCCGTATTTACACCGGAAGGGCTTTTTGAGACCCGCAAAAACATCGCTTATTATATGGAAAACGGCAAGCTTATTGCAAAAACAATGCGCGAGCTGGGAATTACCTTTGTGGGCGGCGAAACCTCGCCATACATCTGGATGCAGTGCGGCATGGATTCCTGGGACTATTTCGACATGCTGCTCGAGCGGGCCAACGTTACCGGCACCCCAGGAGCCGGCTTTGGCAGGGCAGGGGAGGGATACTTCCGGCTGACAGCCTTCGGGACACAGGAAGCAACCGCGGAGGCTATGGAACGGATGAAGGCGCTAAAAAAAATCGACCCCGCCTTTTAAAAAAGGCGGGGTCGATTTTTTATTATGCCTTGCGGGAAATACGGTCCATGCCGCCCATATAAATTCTTAGCGGACAAGGGATATTCACGGAGCCGTCGCCGTTAAGATTGTTTTCCAAAAACGCGATCAGCATGCGGGGAGGAGCCACAACCGTGTTGTTGAGGGTATGGGCAAAGTAGTTACCCTTTTCACCCTTGACGCGAATTCC
>JAITVF010000107.1 GCA_031285945.1 Oscillospiraceae bacterium | reverse complement strand
GCACACGCGTCATCGCGGTCGATCCCGATCCCGAGGTGAGGGAGTACATTAAGGAGATCGCCGAGGCTTTGGGCGCCTGCTGCGATACCGCGGCCGGCGCCGCCGAGGCTCTTGCGCTGGTTGAGGGGAAAAATGGCTACGACGTCTGCTTTGTAGACCGTGAAATATCCGTTATGAGCGGTCCGCAGGCCGATTCCCTGCGCGAAAGGCTCTCTGCCACCGGGCGCTTTGTTGTGCTGAGCCCCTCGACCGACTGGGTCGCCCTGGAGGAAGGGACGAAAAAGTCGGGGGTTCACCGCTTTTTGGCCAAGCCTGTTTTCCCCTCAGATATCGAGAACATCATCCTAGAGGGGGACTGCGAGGGCTCCGGCGCGGAATCGCCGTGGCAAGCGCAAACCGCGGGCAATTTCAGCGGCAAGCGGGTTCTGCTCGCCGAGGACGTTGAAATAAACCGCGAGATCGTAATCGCGCTGCTTGAGCCGGTCGCGCTGGAGGTTTGCTGCGCCTCTAACGGCGCCGAGGCTGTGGAGATGTTCAAAGAGGCCCCCGAGCGCTACGACATGATATTTATGGATGTCCAGATGCCCGAGATGGACGGCTACGACGCGACCCGCAGGATCAGGGCGCTCGACTGCCCAAGGGCTAAGAGCATCCCCATAGTAGCCATGACCGCCAACGTATTCCGTGAGGATATAGAAAAATGCCTGGCGGCCGGAATGAACGGCCATCTGGGCAAGCCCCTCGATTTCGGCGAGGCGCTCGCCATGCTCGACAGATATCTGTAACGCTCAAACGAGCTCCCCCGCCTCCCGGCGGGGGGTTCATAAGGACAAATTTTCTCCGGAGTCTGGGGCAGCGCCCCGTGCAAGCACGTATCCGGCGTATATCCGGATGCGATGCTTGCCTCTTTTGCGTGTGTTTTCTGACTTGAACGAACGCCTTCGCTGTGCTATACTGGCAGAAAAGGATTTGTATTGTTAGTGGTATTCTGAGTTTGGAACAGCGATTGTGGAAGAGGTGATAGTTTGAAAGCTGAATATGATTTGAGCATGATGAAACGCAAGGGACATCCGCTCCGCGAAAAAATATCTCAAGGTAAAATTAAGCTTATAGACCCATTTGATATTCCTGACAAGGAATCTAAACTGGGAAAACTTTCATCAGAAGAATTGAAGCTTGTTACCGAATTTCTTGAAAAATCCCATAAAATATAAAAATCTGGACGCAAACCAATCGGTTCGCATCCAGATTTTCTTTTATTTATCTATTATGATTTGTCCTTACGATGCTTCGCCTCCCGGCGGGGGGCTTTTTTTCCTGACCCGTATAATACGCCGCCCGTTACAGATAATTCATATGTCCGGTGATCCTGTCACAGATATACGCGACTATAAAATGTGGAGGCGGCGCAGTGAAAAAGCCTAACAAAAAAGCCGAGGATAACGCGAATAACAAGGGCGCCAGGACCGAGCCCGAAAATCTCGGAACCCTTACCGCCTCTCTGGAGGAAAACGCCGCGGCTGTTTCCTTTCTTTTTAAGGACGTGGACATAACCCTCTCCCGCCGGTTTGAAAACGCGAGGGACGGGCGGGTAAAATTTTGTGTCTACTACTCCGACGGGGTAACCAACTCCGCGATGGCAAGCGAGCATATAATAGAGCCGCTCATAGTTTGCGAGGGGCTTCTTCCCGGGCTGGGGCTTTTTGAGCAGGTCAAATCCCGGGTGGTGCAGGCAAACGACGTCAAAGCCTCGGGCGAGCTTAACGCGATTATATCCGCGATCGCCTACGGCGACACCGTGCTTTTGGTCGACGGCTTTTCTGAGGCGCTTATAATTTCCACCAAGAATTTTGCCCTGCGGGGCCTGTCGGAGCCGGAGGGCGAAAAAGTGCTCTCGGGGCCCAGGGAGGGCTTTACCGAGGGGATTATGCAGAACCTTTCACTTTTGCGCCGCCGTATACGCACCCATCACCTAAAGCTGCGCTTTAAGGCAATGGGGCGCCAGACCGGCACCACAGTCTGTATCGCCTATATGGATAACATCGTAAACCCCGATATCCTAAAAGAGGTGGAGCGCCGCCTTTCCGCCGTGGATATGGACGGCATACTCGACTCTAACTATCTCGTTGAGCATATAGCCGAAAATTCGGTCCTCGGGCTCAACACCGCCGGCTCCACCGAGCGGCCCGACGTAGTGTGCTCACGGCTTCTCGAGGGCAGGGTGGCCATTTTGGTGGACGGCTCGCCCGTGGCGCTGACTGTACCCTATCTGTTTATCGAAAACTTTCAAAGCAACGAGGATTACTACATGAGCCCCATCTACGCAAGCTACGGTCGGCTTTTACGGGCGCTGTGCTTTGTTCTTACCATGACCGTGCCCGCCCTTTTTGTTGCTATATCCGCCTACCACCACGAGATTATGCACTCGTCGCTCATGCTCAATATCGCGGTCGGCCGCCGCGCGGTTCCCCTGCCCGCCGCTGTAGAATGCTTCGCGCTGCTTATTATTTTTGATATACTGCGCGAGACCGGTGTCAGAATGCCCTCCTACGGCGGCCAGGCGCTCAGCATAGTGGGGGCGCTGGTAATAGGCCAGTCGGCGGTTGAGGCAAAGCTTGCCGCCGCGCCCATGGTTATTATAGTGGCCTTTACCGGCATAGCAATACTTGTGGTGCCCCGCCTTTACACGGCAAGCCTTACAGGGCGCTACCTCTGCCTGATACTTTCGTCCACCCTGGGGCTTTTGGGGATACTGGCCGGGGTTACTTTATTTCTCATACATCTTCTTAACCTCAAAAGCTTCGGCGTGCCCCACTTAACCCCGATAAACGCCTTAAGCTTTCAGGAGGTAAAGGATACCTTTATACGCGCCCCTTGGCCCAGTATGCTCACCCGCATACGCCCGCTCACCCGTAATATCACCCGGTCAAGGCAAAAAAGTTAAAAGGACGTGAGAGCGTTGAAGCGGATTTTGGCGGCGATAATATTTCTCGCGGTTGTTTTTTCCCTCTGCGGCTGCCAGGATTACCGCGGGCTCAACTCCCTTACCTTTGTGGCGGGGATGGCGGTAGACGCAGACGAAAAGGACCCCGAAATCCTCGTGGTCAACCTGGAGATCGTCGATACCCAAAGCGCCGCCGCCGACAGCCCCATGCGCTCCTCCCTTTCGGAGGGACAGGGCCGCACTCTCACCGAGGCCATTTACAACATGAACGGAAAGCTGCACGGCGAGCTTTACTTCGGAAACTGCGAGCTTGTGGTTTTAGGCCAAAAGCTCGCGGCCAAAACCGATATCGGCGTTTTGCTCGAGGGCCTTTCGCGGAACGCCCGCATAAGGGACGATCTTGTAATTTTAGTCTCTCAGGAAAAAACCGCCAAGGAAATACTCGATAATCCCGACAGCATCGTCTCATTTTTTGTAGGCGCCAATCTTATGAAAAAGACGCCGGACACAACCGGGGCAAAGGCCCGCAGGCTATATGAGCTGGGCGAAATGATAAGCAGGGGCACAACCGACCTTGCGCTGCCCGCCATAGCCTTCGCGAATAAAGAAGCCGGGGAGCTGCGCCTGGGCCCCTTAGCCATATACTCGGGCGAAAAAATGGCCGGGTATATGGCCAAGGCCGATATGCCCTTCTTCCTGCTTGCTACCGAAAAGCTTAAGGGCGGCAATTACAGCTTCTTTTTTGAGGACGACGGGCGCGGGCTTCCCCTTTACGCCTCGTTATTGCTGCGAAAGAGCGAGCCTCGGGTAAATGTAACCTTTGACGGCGAGCGCTTCACCTTTTATATCGACATAAAGGCCGAGTTTTCGGTCTCGGAGCTTTCTCCCGGCTGGGAAAATCCCGGCGCGCCCTTTTTTAAAGAGCTAGAGGAGAGAGTCGAGGAATCCCTTTGCCACAGCGTCGGGGATATGGCCGCCCGGGTTCACGGGGAATTTGGCGCGGATATAACAGGCTTTTCCGACGCGCTGCGAAACCGCGACCACCGCCTTTGGGAGCGGGTAAGGGATTCCTGGCACGATTACCTCAAGGACGCGGTAATTAAGGTAAGCTGCGAGGCCGACATTACCGACGCCGGCCTCATATAGCCGATAACCTGAAAGGAAGCGGGCCATGCAGGAGTTTGTTCTGACCACCGTGTTTTTCCTCGCCGCCGTCTGGTTCGACCTTAGGCCAAAGTGGAAGGCCGGGCGCGCGCCTTTCTTTTTAAGCGCCGTTTTAACGGCGGCGGGATATTTTATATTGGTAAAAAATATTTTCTTTTGATTAGGGGGCAGGCTTTGATGACCCAGGGCAGGCTGAGCTTTCGGGGCGCTTTTTTCCTGATAGTAGCCGCGGAAGTATCCGCGGTAACCCTCTCGGGGCTTTTCGGCGAGTCTGGGGCCGACGGCTGGATATCGATACTGCTGGCGGCCCTTCCCGCTATCCCCCTCATCCTCGTATTTTCAAGGCTTTGCGCTCTCATGCCGGGCAAAAGCCTCCCCGAAATGGCAGGGCTCCAGTTCGGAAGAGCGGGCGAGATTATCGCGGGCGCCGTTTACGGCTGCTTCTTTATAATTCTTACCGCGGCAATGCTAAGCGGGTATACGGGGTTTATACATCTCGCGGCTCTCCCCCGCACCGGCCCGGCGATTATATGCCTTGTGTTTTTATCCCTCTGCGCCTGTCTTTGCCGCGGCGGGAGCGAGACCATGGGTAAATGGAGCGCCATAACCGGCGTTCTCTTTCTTGTAATTCTGGCCGGCCTTATTGCCTTTTCGGCTGAGAATATTAAGCCCGGCAATCTTATGCCGGTTTTTACCACCTCTGCCGAGACCCTTGCGGCGGAAGGTCTGCGTATTTTTGCCCTTACCCACGGCGAGCTTGTGCTTATACTGTTTTTCGCGGGGGATTTCGCCGGTGATATCAAGCCGCAAAGGCTCTTTTGGGGCGCTTTGGGCTTCGGGCTTATTTTGGCTCTTATCGTGTTTTTTCATAACTGCGCGGTGCTGGGGCCATATACGGCCGCCTCGGCCCTATTCCCGTTATACCGGGCGGCAAGCGTGATCGACGCGGGCGGCATAGGTATAAGGCTCGAAACCCTGGTGGCGCTTGCGTTTATGCTTATAGGAATCACCAAAACGGCCGCCGTGCTAATGGCGGGAGCCCGGGCGCTATCCCGCGCGGTACGCCCGGCGGGAGTGGGCGCTCCCCTTAAGCTTACGGTTCCCGCGGGGTTTTTGGCCGCCGCCCTCGCCGTCTCGGCCCTTGGGGGCGACGCCGAAAAGGGTGAGCTGGCCCGCCGCTTTTTGCCCGCGTTCATCCTGGCGCCGGGGGCCTTGCTTCCCCTGCCGCTGTGGATATCCGCCGAAATTAAAAAAAAGCGCGCCGGTAAAAAGACTTAGCGCTTTTCAGCCATATATGCCTTGCTAACCCCCGCCGCGGCATGGTATACTTAAACTGCATTGTAGAATATCGTCGGCCTTTTACTTATACTGTCTGGCCGGCGCGTCGCGGGGGGAACCAAATGAAGCCGATACGCACCGCCGCTCTGGTCGGCATGGGCGCGATAGGCGCCTTTTGCGCGCCGGCCCTGCAAAAGGCGCTGGGGGATAATTTCAGCGTTGTCGCGGGTGGCGAGCGGGCCGCAAGGATTAAGAGGGGCGTAAACATAAACGGCAAGCTTTATAGCTTTCCGTTAATTTCCCCCGCAGAAGGCGAGCCCGCCGATCTTGTTCTCATAGCCGTAAAGCGGAACGCGCTGGAGGATGCCCTGGGGGATATAAAAGCCTTGGTCGGCCCCGGCACGGTAATACTCTCACTCTTAAACGGGCTGGATAGCGAGGAGATGGCCCGCGCGGCCTTTCCCGAGGCGTCGGTTCTTTATTCTGTCGTCTATGTGTCGAGCGGGCTGAGGGACGGCGCGTTTTGCTTTGACCCGGCTCTCGGCTACATCGCCTTTGGCGAGGCCGGCGGCCGCTCCCCCTCCCGGCAGGTCGAGGCCGTCCGCGAGCTCTTTGATCGGTGCGGGCTGCGCTATAAGATCAGGGAGGATATGATTCTTGAAATATGGCGCAAGCTGCTGAGCAACGTAGCCCAGAATCTCCCCTGCGCCCTTATAGGCTCGCCGATCGCCTCTGTTCAGCGCAGCGAGCACATGCGGGCCCTTTCTATGGGCAGTATGCTCGAGGTAGTCGCGGCGGCCCGGGCCGAGGGGGTTAACCTCACAAGTGACGATTGCGAAAGCGTCGCCCGCAAAACCGCCCTCCAAGCCCCCGCAAACGCCCCGTCTACCCTCCAGGACATTATGGCGGGCAGAAAAACCGAGGTTGAGATGCTCGCGGGGAGCATTGTGAGAATATCTGAAAAGCACGGGCTGCGCGCCCCCTTCTGCGAATTTTTTTGTCACGCCATAAATGCGCTGGAGGAAAAGAACGAAGGCAAATTCGACGTCTGACCGCTTTTTGTCCGCACAGTTCCCGAGCTCCAGCGCATGACATAAAACGGGAGGGTAGCCACATGATTAACTTTTCACGCTGTCCCGCCGTCATATACGATGAAGGCGGTAGCCTGATCGCCAAGGCCATAATTGTGGATCACGACCGAAAAACCATGACGGTTACCCTTTTAGACGGGCTCGATTCCGTTAAGGCGGGAACGCGGCTGGGCGTTTTGATCATTCACGCCGAAGGGGCCTCCGAGTTCAGCGCTACCGCCAGGGGCTCGACCAACGGCTACCGCGAGCTAGCCATATTTAACCAGCGCAGCCGCGAGGGCCGCGCCGCCCCCCGCCGCAGGGCGGATATGCCCGCCTTTATAAAGACCCTTACCGTGGGCGAAAGCACCCGCAACTTCAGGCCGCCCTTCGAGGTGTTCGTAAAGAATATAAGCGCCACCGGCATGCTTATAAACGCGCCGGAGGGTTTTTTTACGGCGGGCGCCTCCACCGAGATAATCATAAGAATCGGCGAATCAGAAACGCTTTTAAGGGGCGAAATAGTTCGCAAAACCAGCCAGCCCGATATGACCTGTGACTTTGGCTTTAAATTCGTAACGCCCGCGGGCAAGATTAAATAATAAAGGAACGGTCTTTACAATGAGCGAAGCGATCTCACATTTTATACACGATATAGTAGACTCCGACCTGGAGGCGGGCTTTGCAAGGCGCATTCACACCCGTTTTCCGCCCGAGCCTAACGGGTAACTTCACATCGGCAGCGCCAAGGCCATATGGATAAACCACTCGACCGCCCAAAAATACGGCGGCCTCTTTAACCTGCGCTACGACGACACCAACCCCGTTAGGGAGGACGAGGAGTTTGTCCGCTCTATCGAGGAGGATCTTAGGTGGCTGGGCTGCGAGCCGGACGGCGGAATTTTTTACGGCTCCGACTACTTTGACGAGTGCTATGAATTCGCCGAAAAGCTTATCTTAGACGGCAAGGCCTACGTGTGCGACCTTTCGGCCGACGAGATGCGCGAGTACCGCGGAACCCTCACCGAGCCGGGAAGGGAAAGCCCCTACAGGAACCGCGCGGTTGACGAGAACCTTTCTCTCTTTCGCAGGATGAAGGCGGGCGAATTTCCCGACGGCGCGAGAACCCTCAGGGCAAAAATTGATATGGCTTCGCCAAACATGAACCTGCGCGACCCCGCTATCTACCGCATACTCCATACCTCTCACCACCGCCAGGGGGATAAGTGGCGCATCTACCCGTTATACGACTACGCCCACCCGATCCAGGACGCGCTCGAGGGGATAACCCACTCACTTTGCTCCATAGAGTTTGAAAACCACCGCCCCCTGTACGACTGGGTGGTGAATAGCCTGGGCTTTGAGAATAAGCCGCATCAGTACGAGTTCGCGCGGCTCAACATCACCCACACCGTCATGAGCAAGCGCTACCTGCGCGAGCTGGTGGAAACAGGGCGGGTGGACGGCTGGGACGACCCCAGAATGCCGACCCTCTGCGGGCTGCGCCGGCGCGGATACACCCCCACCTCCATAATAGAGTTCGTGAGGCGCTCAGGCGTGTCCAAGACCTATTCGGTCGCCGATATCCGCCTGCTCGAGTACTGTATACGCGAGGAGCTCAACCAGAGCGCGCCGAGGCGCATGGCGGTCGCGAGGCCCCTTAGGCTGACAATCTCCAACTACCCCGCCGATAAAACCGAGTTCTTCCCCATAGTCAACAACCCCACCGACAGCGGGGCGGGTACGAGGGAGGTCGCCTTCTCCCGCAGCCTGTGGATAGACAGGGACGATTTTTCCGCCGACCCGCCGCCAAAGTGGCAGCGGCTTCGCCCCGGCGGCGAGGTTAGGCTGATGGGCGCCTATATAATTCGCTGCGACGAGGTTGTAACCGGCGCCGACGGCGAGGCTACCGAGCTTATTTGCTCAGCCGATCTTGTAACCCGCAACGAAAACCCCGCCGACGGCCGCAAGGTTAAGGGAACAATTCACTGGGTGAGCGCGGCCCACTGCGTTGAGGCGGATCTTTACCTTTACGACAGCCTTTTCACCCTTCCCAACCTGTTAGACATACCCGAGGATAAAAGCTATCTCGACTATTTAAACCCCGCCTCCCTCACAGCCCTTAAGGGCTGCAAGCTGGAGACCGCCCTCAAAGACGCAAAGCCGGGCGAAAGATTCCAGTTTGTGCGCACCGGCTACTTCTGCGCCGACTCGGCGAGCAAAAGCACCTTTAACCGGGTGGTGACCCTTAAGGATAGCTTTAAGGCGTAAAACATAGTCGATAAAAAACAGCCCGCGCAGATTTTTAATCTGCGCGGGCTGTCGCCATGCGGGTATACGCTTTCTGATACTGATCCGCGAATAAAGCCCAAAGGTGCAATCACGGCGGGTCAAAACACCCGGCTCTGCGGAGCCACCCTCTTTTCTAAAGCAATGTCAACAACTTAAGGCTCAAAGAACAGACTTGAGATTATGGTTGGCGGCATAAACCGGTTTGAAATCTCGGGGGAAAGAACGGCCGGGGCGAATAGGAGAAACTTCGCGGGCCATGGTCTTAATGACATCGGCCATTTCTTTCTCAGCAAAGCCAGGAATACCGCACAGAACAGCGAAAATGAAACGG
>JAITVF010000103.1 GCA_031285945.1 Oscillospiraceae bacterium | reverse complement strand
CGGCTCCGCTCTCAAAAAGGGTAGGCGCATCGAGAAAAACCGCCGCCTCGCCCTCTTCCCGGCCCGACTCTATATCCTTGTCGACAACAGCCATTATATACGGAAAGATAATTCCCTCGAGCGTTTTTTTCTTTTCTTTATCGGAAAAAACAAGCCTGCCCAGCCTTGCTCTGTCAAGCGAACCGTCGGGCAGAAGAATCCCCTCCCCAAAGGCGCCCGCAATTCTCAGGAGGCACTCGCTCCCCCTTTGTACGGCCCTCCTGGCGGCTGAATCGGCGTCTACAACCCGGCAGCCCCAGCTTCTTAAATAAGCGCTTACGGTGGACTTTCCGGCGCCCGTCTGCCCGGTGAGGCCTATCAGAGTAATGGCTTTACTCTTCATAACACATCGCCGCCTCTTATAACCTCGAATCCCGCCGCCCGCAGCATCCGGTTATATACGGCGAGACTCCCCTCCCCCTTGCCCGCGACCCGGGCGCAGATTAGCTCCGCTCCCCTGTCGTCGAGCTCCCTGAGCGCCGCAAAAAGCCGCCGCGCATGCTCGGCGCAGTCTTTTTTGGGCCCAAGGCTAAGGGCGGGAACAGGGCAATCCGCCAGCTCTTCTTCAAAGACAAGGCAGTGCGTTCCAGGCCTGTTGAGGTCGGGCAGCCTTCTAAACGGCCCAAAATCGTCCCCCTCCAGGATGATAACCCTGGCTCTGGGGGCGTAGTGCCTGTACTTCATCCCCGGCGAGGATACCGTCTCGTTTTCTCCTACCGGCAGGGTAACGGCGGGGTCGATCTCCACCCCGCCCAAAACCGCCGCAATATCCCCCGGGGTTACCGCGCCCGGGCGGAGAATCCTCGCGGTTTTTCCGCACAAGGTGACAACCGTCGATTCCACCCCAACCTCGCAGGAGCCGCCGTCTAGAATCAGGGGGATGCGTCCGTTAAGATCGGCGAGGCAATGAGCCGCCGCGGTGGGGCTGGGGAAGCCCGACCGGTTTGCCGAGGGGGCCGCGAGAGGCCTTCCGGTTTCCCAGATTACCGCGAGGGCGACCGGGTGGGAGGGCATCCTGACCGCCACGGTCGGAAGCCCCGCCGTTACCGAGTCGGGAACGTTATCGCTTTTGGGGAGTATTATTGTCAGCGGCCCCGGCCAGAAGGCTTCCATCAGGGCCTTTGCCCGCCCGGGAATCTCGGGGACCAGCGGCGAAAGCATATCCTCGCCGGCTATATGGACAATGAGAGGGTTGTCCTGCGGCCTGCCCTTCGCTTCGAAGACGGACGCTGCGGCTACCTGACTGAGAGCGTCGGCCGCGAGGCCGTAGACCGTCTCGGTGGGAATAGCGACCAGCCCGCCCGCCCTCAGGATTGCCGCGGCTTCGCTTACCCCCCCCTCCTCCGGGGTAAGAACGCGGGTTATCATGACTCGCTCGAGCGCAGCTTCTCGGCCTGGTCAAAGGTTATAAGCGCGTCAAAAAGCTCGTCGAGATCGCCGTTCATAATAGCCTCGAGCTTATATAGCGTGAGGCCTATGCGGTGGTCGGTCATTCTGCCCTGCGGAAAGTTGTAGGTTCTTATCCTTTCGGAGCGGTCTCCCGTACCCACCTGGAGCTTACGCTCCGAGGCGATTTTGTCGTTCTGCTCCCGCAGCATCTTTTCGTAGAGCCTGCTTCTGAGTATCTTCATGGCTTTGTCCTTATTCTTGTGCTGGCTGCGCTCGTCCTGACACTCAACCACAAGCCCGGTAGGCAGGTGGGTGATCCTGATCGCGCTCTCGGTCTTGTTGACGTGCTGCCCGCCCGCGCCCCCCGCACGGAAGGTATCTATCTGAAGGTCGTCGGGGTTTATATCCACCTCTACCTCCTCCACCTCGGGGAGTACCGCCACGGTAACGGTGGAGGTGTGAATGCGGCCTTGGGACTCGGTTTCGGGCACTCGCTGAACCCGGTGGACCCCGCTTTCGAACTTAAGGCGGGAGTATGCGCCGTCCCCCGCTATGGAAAATGAAATCTCCTTATAGCCGCCCAGCTCGGTCGAGCTCGCGTTGAGTATTTCGGCTTTCCAGCGCTTAGCCTCGGCGTGCATGGAATACATGCGGTACAGCGAGCCCGCAAATAGGGCGGCCTCGTCCCCCCCCGCTCCCCCTCTTATTTCAATGATGACGTTCTTATCGTCGTCGGGGTCCTTTGGCAGGAGCAGAATTTTAAGCTCCTCATAGCAGCGCTCCATGACGGCGCGGCTTTCGGCAAGCTCATCCTCGGCCAGCTGCTTAAAGTCACGGTCCTGGCTTTGGTCGGCGAGAACCTCGCGCGCTTCCTCCGCCCCCTTTTCCGCCGCCCGATACTCGTTATATTTGGCGACGACGGGGCCTAAATTCTTGAGCTCCCTCATCAGCTCGGCGTACCGCTTCTGGTCGGATACCACGCCGGGATCCATCAGCTGCGCGCTTACCGAGTCGTAGCGCTCGGCCACCATTTTAAGCTTATCGATCATGTAATTTTATCTCCGCTCGTTAAATAATATACGGTCTCTTTCGCTATGGCCTGAGAGCATGATCAGGTATCTGGCCTTGAGATGGCCTTTATGTTTTTTTCGCACTTTAAGCGCGGCGTCATGAACTCCCGGCCGCAGCCCTCGCAGCGTATGCGAAAATCCATGCCCGAGCGCAGAACCAGGAATTTATCCGCGCCACAAGGATGCTTTTTTTTCATAGTCAAAACGTCGCCAACCCGAACGTCCACGCCCGCTCCGCCTTCCTTCCAGAATTCGTCAATTGGGATTAAAGTCACAGTGAGTAATATTATAAGGCCTTTTACCTAAAATAACAACCGTAACCGCGCACGAAAATACACGAAAAAGGGTGATTCCATGGCCAGCACCATTTATTGCAGCTTTACAGGAAAGGATTTCGCCGATTTCGCGGCCGGCCGCCTCACTCAGGAGGTGACGGGGATTTTCTCCATACGCCGGGTTCGCTCAAGGGGGAGCGCCGCGCAGGCGAGCGCTCAGGCGAAGGGCGTTACCCTCGCCTCCTGGGGCAGCGCCGAAAGCCTCGGCGTATTGCCCGTTCCGGCCGGCAGAGGGGAGCCTGCCCAGGGGCAGGTCACTCTTAAAATTATATGCGACACCGCCTCCCGCGAGCGGGCAAAGCAGCTCCTTTCGGGGATGCATGGCTACCGCATAACGTCATCTGGCTGATCGCGGCTATAAGAACCTGTCATGATTGATCTTTTAACCGAATATAGTATTATAGTCCGCTTATGAGGTCCCGGCTCAAGAAAGAAGCGCCTTAAAAAACGGGGAGGTCAAAGACGACATGACTGTTTATCATCCTGAGGGAATCCTCCTCGGGTCCGCGCAGAACCGGCAGCACCTGCGCAGTCTCGCAACGCTCAGAGAGGCTATGGATAAAGGAGTTATTCTCGAAGCCCGGGCCCTTGTGTGCGACGGCGGCCATAATCTGACTGTCGATCTTGGCTGCTGCAAGGGAATAATCCCCCGCGTTGAGGCAGCCGCCGGCATAGCCGAGGGCACAACGAGGGATATCGCCATAATCTCGCGGGTTGGCAAGCCCGTTAGCTTTATTGTCGACTACGTCAACGAGGACGCTGCCGGCGGACCTGTGGCCGTTCTTTCGCGCAGAGCCGCCCAGGAGCGCTGCCGGCGCGAATATCTCGACTGCCTTCGCCCCGGGGATGTCATACCCGTTATGTCTACCCATATGGAAAACTTCGGCTGCTTTGTAGACGTGGGCTGCGGGATAACCTCGCTCATACCCATCGACGCCATCTCCATCTCCCGGATAGCCCACCCGGGCAACCGCTTCTACATAGGCCAAGAGCTTTTGGCCGCCGTTCGCCATGTGGATGAAAGCGGGCGTATAACCCTAACCCACAAGGAGCTTTTGGGCACCTGGGAGGAAAACGCCGCCAAATTCTCAATAGGAGAAACAGTGACCGGCATAATCCGTTCCGTGGAGCCCTATGGGATATTCGTGGAGCTGACCCCCAACCTTGCGGGCCTTGCCGAGCCGAGGGAGGGAATTTCGCCCGGGCGGCACGCAAGCGTCTACATAAAAAACCTGCTGCCCGACCGTATGAAGGTCAAGTTTATTATAGTCGACACCTTTGACGTTCCAGGCTACGCCCCCCCGCCTCCCGAATACTTTATCCGTGAGGGCAGAATCACACGCTGGAGGTATTCGCCCCCCTCCTCCCCAAGGGTGATGGAAACTGTGTTCGCAGGATAGCTTACAGTATAATATCAGCGCCGTGGGCACTACCATTTATACACAACAAGGGTAACCTCCAAGGGGGCTGTCTGTAAAGACGGCCCCCGTTTTTTATGCTGCGCCTATAAAAGCATTAAGCTTACTTACAATACTTACTTGTTTGCGTTTTATTTTTTTAAGCCTTTATGCCGGCTATTATAATTACCGCGTTATTTGCGGCCTCGCCATTATTTGCACCGGATCTTTCACCTATTTACCACTGTTTGCCCCGCCATATTCGGTTATAGATAATGAATAGCGTAGTATGAAAAAATTGCGCGAATAGCATCAAATTAAGTATGCGCAAAAATCCGGAGGAAGCCTTCATGCGATTATTAAAGAATAAGGCCGCTGTACGGCTTAGTATATATAAAAGATTTTTAACGGCGGCGCTTGCCATTCTTTTAGCGGCAGGGCCGCTAAATATGCCCGGCTTTGCCGCGTCCGTCGAAGAGACAAGCGGCGCGATTATATCTGAAGTTGAAGCGGAAGACGAGGCCCCGGGAGACAACGGCACCGTTTTAATGCCCTTGGTTGAGGGCGTGCAGGATGGCGGCAGCGAGTTTATTCCCCAAGGCGGCGAGGATTCCCCCCAAGACGAGGCCCCCGACGGCGACGGAACAAGCTTGTTCCCCGTTGTTGAGGGCGAGACTTCTTACGAGCCAGAAGCCTTTGAGCCCGAAGTATCTGAGTCCGAAGTATCTGAGCCCGAAGTATCTGAGCCCGAAGTATCTGAGCCCGAAGTATCTGAGCCGGAAGCCTCTGAGCCCGAAGCTTCTGAGCCAGAAGTATCTGAGCCAGAAGTATCTGAGCCCGAGGTATCTGAGCCCGCCGCTACCCCTACCGCGCCGGAGGAAGACTCCCCTGCCGTAATATTCTCGTTCCAGGAGTCCGAAAGCTCTGTTCTGTATATCGACGCGGAAGAATACGCGGCGGCT
>JAITVF010000046.1 GCA_031285945.1 Oscillospiraceae bacterium | reverse complement strand
TACGAAACCGCCGGGTACGGAACCCTGGCCACTTATTGAGTAAATTTTGATTTCAGGCGATTGCAACGCACTGCTGAACGGCCAGACGGGGCGGAGCTTAGAGATTACCATAATCACAGATGTATTATAAAGAATGGGAAGCGGGGAGTTGCCCTGCTTCCCATTGTTTTACCCAAGGCGAACGCATAAAACCGCCCCTAAAATTAGAATATAATACTACAAATAGATTATAGCAATTGTAAGAAATGAGCGGAAAAGGTCTTATCTACAATTGCTATAGCGAGCATGGCCATCCGGCTCGCCACCTGCGGGTGGCAACCGCCGGATATGGCCGATAGAGCAATGCGCGCCATACGGCATCGAATTTCCGGTTATTTTGGCGCATTGCTCTATTTGCAGCTTCTTATGCTATTGCGCATTTAAAATACTTCTTTCTATTGCTTCCCCCGCCTCTGGCGGGGGAAGCAATAGAGTAATATTATAAAAGCGTTTTATTTGCGGATTAGTATAAATTCTCAGACAGGTCTAATAAACAAGACATACTGTTGTCTTGTTTCATGCGCTATGATGTTGGATATAGAAGCTCAAAATCGAGGAGGAAACATCATGCAGAAAAAAGCCTTAGTCGTGATTGATATTCAAAATGACATTACAAAGAATTACAAGGAGATTATCGGCAATATCAATAAAGCGATTGAATGGGCTGTTGCCGGCGATATCCACGTTGTTTATATACGGCATGAAAATTTATCAGCAGGCACTAGAACTTTTAAGCCGGGTACACACGGGGCTGAATTGGCGCCAGATTTGAAAATCGTATCGCAAAATGTTTTCACAAAATTCAAAGGTAGCGCGTTAACCAGCGAGGAATTTGCGGACTTTATCAGCAAAAACGAGATAGGCGATTTCTATATAGAGGGAGCGGACGCCGCCGCCTGTGTTAAATCAACCTGCTTCAACTTACGCAAAGCAGATTATGGCGTTACCGTCCTGTCCGATTGCATTACCAGTTACGACAAGAAGAAGCTGCCCGAAATGCTGCGCTATTATGAAAGTAAAGGCAGCAAGGTTATTGATTTGAATGGCCTGTTAGGTTAGGGTTTGTTTGATGAATAACCCATGTTCGTCATTTTGCCAAATTTTGCGGCTTACCTGCTCGTCGTCCTTGCTTGGCGTCGGCCAAGCGGCGTCCTCCTCACATAAAATCTACCAAAATTTTAGGCAAAAGCACGAACTGGAACATTTATCAAACAAGCCCTAATGCAGAGAGAATAGGCGCAATGTTGAAAGAATTAAAAGATATGAGCGGCGTTAAAACTCGTTATAAACAAAAGGAATATCGGCTTGCTCTGTAAGAAGCCAAAGCGCCAGCAAAAAGAGCAGAATTATGATATAGCAGCACATACGCGGCAAAGCCCCGCCAAAAACAAACTTCTTAACCGCCGTAATAATATTCGATAAGCGCGCGATCAACCTCAAGCCACCCCCTCCAGCCAAGATGCATAACGTCGCAGAGGAAGTATTCATCGTACTCGCGCCCGGTCAGGTCCAAAACTTCGATACCGTATTCCTTGGCGATCTCGTTAACGTTTCGGTAGTATTCCTCCCGCCGCTCGGTTAAAAAGCCTGTGTAGTCGCTCCAGGCGCCGTGCAAGGGCACGTGTATAAAAAGCGGCTCTATTCCCTTTTCTCGGCAAACCTCAAATAGAAGCCGCAGGTCGCCGTATTCCTCAGAGACCGAATAGCTCAGATTCTTATCCCGGTTTTCAAGGCGCGAAAGCCTTTCGCCTATATTAGCGGCATAATAGCCGTCAAGGATGCCAAACCCGTTGCTGGAGGTCATCGCCTCCGCCTCCCGAATCGCCGTTTCTTCCTCGGCGGCCCAGTCTATTTCCTCCGGAGGCTGCCGCGGCGCGTCTTCCTCGGCCGATTTAATAATCCTTGCCGAAAGGGTGAGGTCCTTCATGTCAAAAAGCCCGCGGCTCAGCGCGTAGTAAGGGGTCAGGATAACGTCCAGCGCCGAGCTCAGCGGCGTGGGGGACGCCGCGTGGGAGGCAAGCGCTTTAATGGCCGGGTCGGGCGGGGATACGCCCGCCATATTTTCGTAGCGGAAAAACAGGGTCTCTACCCGCGCCGAGATATATTCCTTCATCTCGGCCGGGATATCCTCCGCCGCAATAAGCTCAAGATATTGCTGAGGGGAAAAATTGGCCATAAACATGTCGGGAGCTATTCCTTCTTCGGCGTAGGACTGGGGGGAGGTTATAAGAGCGACCCTTTTGCCGGTCAGCGAATCGCCCGAGGCCGCGATCGAAATTGCGTGAATCAGGGCCTGGCAGGAGCCTCTGCCCACCAGATTTACCTGAAAGCCGCTGCGCCCCCCCTTAAAAAAGTTGGCCGGATGTGTGGAAATCTCTAAGGTGCGCAGCTCGCTCGAGCCGTAAATAATAAGGCTGTTTTCCCTTTTGGCCGATTCCTTTACTAGATAGAGGCCGGTAATCTTCTGATTGTGGTTCTCACTCCCCACCGAGCCGCGGTAGGGAGGCATGGAATAAGAAAGATATAAATATACCCCCCGCAAAAGAACTGAGCTTAATATTACAAGAGCGGCGGCGCCAATAAAAAAGCGCCTCAGCATTCCGCCGCCCTTTTAACCCGCCGGACAATTTTTTCCGGCGTGGAAATTTCGTCGCGCAAAATGGTTTCGGCCGCCACCGATACGCCCAGGCGCTCCTCAATTTCCACAAAGAGCGAAACTACTCCAAAGGAATCCAAAAGCCCGGTTTCAAAAAGATCGAGTGCGGGCTCGAGCTCGCCGGCTTCCGCGCCGGTGAGTTCATTTAATATGGCCATGATTTCGTTTTCTATTTTCATAATTGTCCTCCCGTATAGCGGCGTCAGATAAGCCTGCCCGAAAAAATCAGCAGCCCGAGGCTTACGAGGTGAAAGGTTGCGAGCGCCATTATTACCTGCCCCCACCACTTTTGGCGAAAGGGGCGAAAGCCCTTCCAGCCACGTTCGAGCGCCTCGTTGGCCGATACAAGCAGGCCGTGATAGAGCCCGTATATAAGATACCTCAGGGTAAAGCCATGCCATCCGCCCATTATAGCCATGTTGATGAAATAACCCGCGTACGAGGCCGTTCTGGGATTTTTGAAGCGCTTATTTTTAAGGCAGGAGCGAACAAAGCGGGTGTAGACATAGTCGCGCAAAAAGGCTGAAAGGCTCATGTGCCACCGCGACCAAAAGTCCTTAATATCAAGGCTCAAAAAGGGCATGTTAAAATTTTCGGGCAGCCTTACCCCCAAGATATACGAAGCCCCGATCGCCATTGAGCTGTACCCCGAAAAGTTAAAAAAAAGGTAAAAAGTATAGCCGTACATGTAAGAGACAGCGGGCAAAAAACCTTTATCCGGCAAGGGCGAAAGCCACAGGTTCCACAAGAGGGTGCTGAGCCCCAGAGCGAAAAAAGCGCCCCACATGAGCTTAAAAACCCCGCGGCGCAAAAGCCGCAGGTATTCTTCCTGGTTGAGAAAAGCGGAAATATCGTCCTCAAAGCGCCGGTAGCGGTCGATAGGCCCCGAGCTTACGGCGGGGAAGAACAGCAAAAAATAGCTCAAAGTAAAAATCGGAATGCGCCTGAGCCTGCCTGACCGGGCCTCCAGAATGATCTGTAAGGCGCGAAAGGTCATATAGCTCACCCCCATAAGCCCGAACATACCGAGCGAAGGAAAAAAAACGGCGAGCCGGATTAAAATAAGAGGCAGCAGCGACAATAGAACGGCAAGAGCGGATAACGCCCGCGAAGGGCTTTTGAGCCGGGAACATATAAGGCAAAGCCCTGCCTGCCACAGGTAAAATACGATAAGCAGGTGGAGCTGTCCGTTTATTCCAAAAACAATTGCGAGCATAACAACCGTAAATAGCAGCCCGTAGTGCTTTAAGGGTTTCTCAAGAAGCCCCAAGACGACGGCGGGGAGGAGAAGAAGCCCTAGGAGGTAGAAAAACAAAAGCCCCGAAAACGGCGTCATGGCGCGGAGCCCTTATCGAGAAGGGCGGCGAGGGATTTTTTGTCGGTCTTGCCGCTCACGCCTAAGGGGAAGGAATCAATCGCGATTATCTTGCGGGGGATCATGTATGCGGGCAAAAATTCCGCCGCCTGCTTTTTTATGCTGATGGCGCGCGTAAGGGGGGAGAGGCCGTCTTCCTCCTCAAGCAGGATAAAGGCCACCAGATACCGCGCCTTCCCCTTTTCTACAACGGGGATAACGGCCGCCCTGGAAACATTTTTTACCAGAGCGAGATTATGCTCGATATCCTCGAGCTCGATCCGGTACCCGCCAAGCTTAATCTGGCTGTCGGCCCGGCCCAGGAAGTAGAAGAGGCCATTTTCGCGGCAGCATATATCCCCGGTGCGGTAGCCCCTGAGGCCTGTGGCTTGGTCGTGGAAGAAGCGCTCCGCGGTGAGCCCGGGCTGGCGGTAATAGCCGGGAGCAACGTTCCCGCCCAGGATAAGCAGCTCGCCCTGGCACCCGTCCTCAAGGGGCACGAGGCTTCCCTCCTCCGCCACGCGGAGCTGAGTTCCCTTAGTGGGGTGGCCTATGGGTATAGGCCGGGAGTCGTCCCGCATTTCCTGGGTAACGGTAACCTCGGTTACAAGAACGGTCGCCTCGGTGGGCCCGTAGGTGTTTATGACCTGAGCGTTAGGGAATCTCGCGGCCAGCTGGTCGCAGAGGCTGTGAGTTAAAACCTCGCCGCAAAAAATAAAGCGTTCGAGTAAAGGCAGCAGGGGCTGGCGGAAGGTATCGGCGCTCATGCAGATTTCCGCGAATGATGGGGTGGATACCCAGGCGGTGAGCCCCGAACGGGCCAGCCAGTGGAAGAGCACTCCGGGATTTGCGACCATCTCGCGGTCTACGGTAAAAAGGGTCATCCCCCGTGATATGCCGCCGTAAAGCGAGCAGCCCGAAACGTCGAATGCGTAAGAGACCTGGTTTAAAATGACGCCGCCATCCCCCTCACCCAATAAGGGAGAGAACCCCCCCGCAAAGCTCATGAGATTGTCGGCGCTGACGGGAACCCCCCTGGGTCTGCCCATGCTCCCCGAGGTAAAGAGGATGCACGCTATATCCTCACCCGAAACGCGCAGCCCGGGCGGAACGTCCGCGACGGGGGGGCTTTGCAGTATATCCGAAAGCTCTCCTGGGGAGATAACGTCACAGTCTCCCGAAAGAAGCCCCGAAAAATCCACAGTAACGCCCGAGCCCGCGTCCGAGATAATCTCCCTTATACGCTCCGGGGGATTCACAGCGTCCACCGGCACATAGGGGAGCCCCGCCTTAAGCGCGCCAAAAACGCAGGGGAGGAAGTCGGTCTCCTTCCCGCCGCAGATTACCACGGGGCCGCGGGCTCCCTCCGGATTTTTAAGCAGCCAGGCCGCGAAGGCCTCGGACCTTTCGTCGAGCCCGGCGTAGCTCAGGCGCTCTTCCCTGTTTATAAGCGCGATTCTGTCGGTTTTTTTAAGCTGCGCTATCCTGTCAAGTATAAACATCGCGTTTGCTCCTACATGGGTTCTGTTGTTATAAAAATTGCGATAACCAGATCGTTTTCTATCTCGAAGCAGAGGGAGCCTCTGCCACGCGCGCCTTCCCTGTCAGGGACGCGGTAGACAATAAGATTGCCCAGATCGTCCGCCCCTTCTCCGTGGGCCGCGAGAACCTCTTCTTTAGAGGCTCCCGGCGAAATCCCCCCCGAGGTTTTGGCCTCGGGGCTTTGCGAGTAGATTTCGCTTATCAGGTCGCCATCCGGCATGGGGTTTGTGTAAAAAGTGGCGGAATCAAAGCTATAGGTTTTATCCACGCTGTCGTAAGCGCACGAAAGCCCCTCGGCGTAGCCGTATTCGGGGCCCAGCCCCTCGACCGCGCGGTCGATCCCTTCGCCGCACCGGTAGTCGGCGCCCGCGATGCTCAGGTAAAAATCCTTCTCCGAGAATCCTCCGCCCGAGCCCCCGGCGCACCCGGCCAGTAGAATGAGCGCAGCGATCAAAAACACAAATATGGCGCGTTTAATCATAACGGCACCTCCATGCGCAACGATTGGTCTTTATATCAGCCTGAATCAGAAAGCGGCTAATCCTCCGGCCCATACCCCGCGAGGCCGAAAAGCGGCGGGATTGTGTTGAGCTCCATTGGCGCAAGAGGGCCGTTTTTTTCCTCATACTCCCGGATTTCCGCTTCCACCGCCGCCCTGATCGCCGCCGTGTCGGGCGGGTGAGCGGACGCTAGCCGCCTTCTGGCCGGGGTTTCGTAGTCCCGCGGGCAGGCCGGAGGGATAAAGCCCGCCTTTATTTCCCCATTCTGCCCTTCGGTAAGAAGGCCCGAATCTATAAGGTTTTGCCCCCAGCGGTGGGAGGCCGAGAGAGTTGAGTCGCCCCGCATAAAGTAGCGGTAGTTGATTGCGCCGTGGCGGGATACGTTGTCCTCGAGCTGCGTATCCAAATGATACCACACTCCGTCAATTTTGGCCACCGTCCACGAGTGGTCCACCAGAAAGCCCTCGGTGGACCAGGTAAGCCCCGGCAGGTATTCGGCCTCAAGTCCCATAGCCCGCAGCAAAACGGTAAGGGCGGCGGCGTAATCCTCGCACATGCCTATATTGTAAAGAAGCACGCTCAGGGAACGGTTTTCGGCAAAGGTGGGAAGGGAGTCGCCCTCCCCGCCGCGAACCCGCCAGAGCTCAAGCCCCACGGGATCCGCCAGCGTAGTGGTCTCGACAATATAGTCGAAGGCGGCTTTTGCCCTTTCAAATTCGGTCATACCCGGCGTTGTAATCCTGGCGGTGACCTCGGCCGCGACGCCCGCGATATAAGCGTTTGGCGCCCCTTCGCCGCCCTCGGGGGAAAGTGGCGCGCTTTCCTCAGCGGCGGGCGAAGCCTCGGCCGGCGGCGGGGAAGAAGCCGAAGCCGTTTCGGAGGAAAGCTCCCCGCCGGCCGGCGCGGAGGAAGAAGAATCAGAGGAGCGCTCCCGGCAGCCGCAGAGTAGCATGGCGGCCGCAATGGCAAGGGCGGCAGCTTTACAGTAAAAGGCATATCCCATATCTTCACTCCGGCGGATGTGTAGTCGCAAGCAGCCGAGCCTATAGCGATTGTAATAAATGAGTAGCAAAGGACTTATTTGCAATCGCTATAGGGGCTATGGGCCATCCGGCTCGCACCTGTTATTTTGGCGCGTTAAGTTATCCGTTTACTGTAAGTATACTTTTTAACCCATGACAAAGCAAGCCTATTTACCGCGAAATCTGCGATGAGTTACCGTGAGTATAAGAATACGCGTATAATACTGATGTCTGAAAAATATAGATATAATACTAACCCGCGAGTAAAATGCTTCTGTTACATAATACGCGCCGGCGCCTACTCGTACGGCGCCGGCCAGTTGTGGTAATTCATACTACTCCACGATTAAAATCGTTTCAAGACTTGCGAGGATTTTTTTCACGGAGTAGTATTAGGGGTTAAGAAGCGGTATCGGCCTTTGGCGGAGGGCTTGACCAGTCGGCGAACTCATAGCCCTGGCCCCGCAGAACGTCGATGGCCTCGGTAAGGATCTCGGAGTTGGTTGCGGATATGGCGTGGAGTAGATAGAGCGCCCCGGGATGGGATTTGCCGGTTACCTTATCCATGGCGTCGAGGGTTAGGGGCTGATTGTCCGCATAATAGTCGACGTAGGCAAAGCTCCAGAAGAGCGACTTGTAGCCCTGCTCCTGAACCATGGCGAGTGACTGCTCCGAAAACTTTCCCTCGGGAAAGCGAAAGTACTCCATCTCGTAACCGTAGGTCTCTTTAACGTAATCGTGAAGCTCCTTAAGATCCTCGGCGGCCTCGGCCACGGGCAGGGAGGGGTACGGCTTATGGGCGGTGGAGTGATTGCCTACGATATGCCCCTCGTCAATCATGCGCCGGACAAGCTCGGGCTGCCCCGTGGCGAAGTGCATGGTTACAAAAAATATCGCCTTTACACGCTTTTCCTTAAGGGTGTCGAGTATAGCGGGGGTGAATCCGTTTTCATACCCCTCGTCAAAGGTGAGCCAGAGCAGGTCTGAGCCGGGGATATAAAAATAAGCGTCGTATTTGCCGTATTTCTCCTGGTAGGCCAGGGCGCCCTCTGGGCGGCCGTCTTGGTCTGTCGGCCCGCCCGAGCCCCACTCAACCAGAGCGGTAGAAAGATTGGCCACACTCGCGAATTCCCTGCCCATAACCTCGGCTGCGCTCTCATCCTCAGGCGGGGCGGAAGAGTCGGGCGCGGTGGGCGAAGCCGCCTGCTCGCTCGAATCGGATACCTCGGGAACCTCGGGCGGGTCAAGGTCGACGGCTGGTACGGAATCTGGCGAAGAGGATTCCGCGCCGGAATTTCCCCTCCGCTCCAGGGGCCCGCAACCCGCCGCGCTCACCAAAATACAAAGGCCCAGAAGACAGGCAATAATTCTCTTTGTAATATTCACGATATTTTCCTCCAATAGTATAATTACAGTTTCTAGTTTGCGCCATAAGAGGTAAAATAATACATGATAAAATCCCAATAATTGTTTTTCCCCCGCCAAAGGCGAGGGAAAATGCGTTCAAATAAAAAGCATGGGTCGGGCATATCTTACGCTATTGGTCGATTGCCGGGCGGACGCCAAGGCTCTTCATTTCGCGGATTATAAAGTAAGCGGTCACGCCAAGGGCCAGTAGATCGGTTACCGGCATCGCCCACAGAACGCCGTCAAGCCCTATAAAGGCCGGAAGTATAACGATCGATGGAACCAGAAAGATGAGCTGGCGGGTCATATTGAGCACCATGGACTTTGCCGGCTTGCCCACCGCCTGAAAATAGTTGGCCGAAGGTATCGTAACCCCCGCCGCAAAAACGCAGCAGAGGAATATCCGCATGGCTTTTGCGGCAAACTCATTGAAGGCGGGGTTTTCGTCCCGGAAAAAGCTAACGAAAAACTGCGGCGCCGTCACAAACAATATGCTCGCGAGAAGAGAAACTGTAAAGGTGATAGCCATATCCATGCGGAAGGTCTTTTTAACCCGCTCAAAATTCTGTGCCCCGTAATTGTAGCCAAGTATGGGCTGAGCGCCTATAACAACGCCCAGGATAACGGATATGAATATGGCGTTTATCTTCATCACGATCCCCATGGCGGCTATGGGGATGTCGGCCCCAAGGTCGGTTCCCGCGCCGTAGACCCGCAGCGTGTTGTTTAGGACTACGTTTACCACCGTCATCGAGAACTGGTTAATGCAGCTTGCGGACCCAAGGCCGAGCTGGCGCGGGATAAGGGAAAGCTCCAGCCGGATATCCCTGAGGCTCAGCCGGACAAAGCGGGCCTTAAAAAATATGTAATACCAGGCGACCAGGCAGGATACGGCCTGAGAGATGGCGGTCGCGAGGGCCGCGCCCCTTGTACCCATGCCAAGGGTAAAGATGAATATGGGGTCGAGTATGATGTTAAGGATTGCGCCGCTAACCATGCTGAGCATAGAGTATCTGGGGCTTCCGTCGGCGCGTATGATATTAGAAACGCCCGCGCCCATCACAACAAAGGGAAAGCCCGTGGCTATGTAAAACGAGTAGTCCTTGGCGTGGGGCATAATCGCGTCGGTAGCGCCCAGAGCCCGCAGGATGGGTTCCTGAAATATAAGGGTTATCGCCATAATGGCAATACCAGAAAGAGCCGCGAGAATAAAAACGTTGCCTATTATTTTGCCGCCGCAGTCGCGGTTGCCCCGGCCCAGCTCAAGGCTGAGCAGCGCGGCGGATCCAATCCCTATAAGCAGCGCAAGCGCCAGGGAAACGGTCACCAGGGGAAAGGTGACGGTGGTGGCGGCGTTGCCCAAAAAGCCGACGCCCCTTGCTATATAAAGCTGATCCACGATATTGTAAAGTGAGGTAACCAGCATAGAGGCGACGCTGGGCAGCGCGTAACGCAAAATAAGCCGTGCGATCGGCTCATGGCCCAACGGATTGGCGTACGCTTTAACTTCGCTCATCAGGTAAAATCCCTTTCTGCCGGCGGCGGCGCAAAAAAATAACGGCCCCCGCCCTTACCGGGTAACCGGCGTTTCGACCGGCCGGGGCGCGATCGCTTTGCGCGCCTTTTGCGCGGCCCGCCCGCAGCCCGGCTGCTTTATTATAAAAGATAATAAAAAGCATGTCAAGGAAATGGCACGGCAAAAAACACGAGACTCCCATCAAAAACAAGTAAAATTCGACAAAAAACGCCATTAAAATCACGTTTTTTAACAATATCCACGAAGTTTTCCACAAAAATCCTAAAAATTCCCACGTATTTTGCCCGGAGGGGGCGAAAAAGCCGCGCGTTTTATGTTATTATACTGACAGAATCCCGTTCATATGTTGGAGGTTGATCCGCTTGTCCACAGAAAAGCTTACGGCTAAAAGGCATATGGCAGTAATCCTTTCGGTTATCATGATAACCGGACTTTGCTCCTGCACGGCAGACCAGGCCCCTCCCCCCGGCGCAAGCTATGCCTCCTCCCGGCAGGCTGGCCTGGAAAATCCCCTGAACAGCCGCCCGGGCGGAGCCGCCGACGGCGAACGCCAAAGCTTTTTGGAGATTATCGAGGAAAAGCGCGCCATAAACTCCGATACCGTGGGATATCTTCGGGTGCCCGGCACCACGGTGGACGACGTGGTGCTCTGGTACCCCGATGACCCGAACGAATTCTACCTCAGGCGCAACTTCAACAAGGATTACCAGAAGGAGGGCTGTTATTACGCCGACTTCAGATGCAGCTTTGAGGGCGGGGCCGAGGGGCTTTCGCGCAATACCGTGATATACGGCCACAGCCTGGACCTGTACGACGACCCGGAAGCGCCTTATTTCAGCCAGCTTAAAAAATTTCTGGACGAGGATTTCGCGCGGGCAACCCCCTACATCCGCTTTTCGGTAGGGGAGGAGGATCTTGTGTGGGAGGTGTTCGCGGTGTACTACGCCACCACCGACCTTTACTATAACACACCCGATCCGGTAAACAGCGAGTTCGCGGCCCTTCTCACCGAAATGACAAAGCGGAGCGAATACATCTACGATGTAGACGTGACGGCCGCCGACAAAATCCTTACCCTTTCGACCTGCACCTACGTATTTAACCAGGAATATCCCAACAAGTACCGATATGTGGTCGCCGCAAGGCTGGCGGGAAGCGACGAGCCCCTCAAGGACGCCGCGTCCCTCGAGAAAAACCCCTACCCCAAGGATCCGTAAGCCCTAGAAAATAGAAATTTAAAAAACACCTGCCCGTCGCCGGCGGATATCCTCTTTGCCCACGGCAAATTCGCAGAATTGTCATACTATTCTGCATTTATAATACTTCTTTCTATTACTTCCCCCGTCTCTGGCGGGGGAAGTAATAGAGTAATATTATAAGAGCATTTTATTTGCGGATTAGTATTAGAAGAGAGGCCGATGCTCCAGGGCGTATTGCCAAAAAGCCTCGGCCTCGGGGCTCAGGCGCCTTTTTGCGTGGCGGCAGAGCCATAGCCTGCGCAAAAGGGGTCCCCCGCCCAAAGACAGAACCCTTACCGCGCCCGCCTTCTCGTACCCCGTGGCCGAGAGCCTTGATACGATCGATACACCCAGCCCCATGCTCACAGACTCTAAAACCGCGTCGGGATCACCCAGGCAGGCCGCTACGCTGAGGGAGCCGGGATCAATCCCCCGCGAGCGCAGGTAATCCTCTGTTTCCCTGCGGGTGCCCGAGCCCGATTCGCGTATGATAAAGGGAAGCCCCGCAAGCTCCCCGGCGTCCGCCCCGTCCTTTAAGTGGCCGTAGGGGGCGGAGTCGGGAATGGCCGCTACAAGGCAATCGTCCAGCCAGGGGACAAATCGGCAGCCCGGGGTCTCGATTTTTGTTCCGGTCATCCCCATGTCCGCCTCCCCGCGGGATACCGCGCGAACCACGCCAAGGCTGTCACCGGCTACCACTGAAAAGGAAGCTCCGGGGCTCGAGGCCCGAAACGCGCTCATCATTCCCGGCAGCAGGTGCTTGCAGGGCAGCGTGGATGCGGCTATAACGATAACGCGTTCCTCCTTCTTGCCGGCGGCGTGGGCGGCGGCCCGCTCGCAGAGCATAAGAATTTCGACCGCGTATTCATAAAGGGTTTCGCCAGCCGCCGTCGGCAGGGCCTCTCTCGGCGTACGGTTTATTAGCTTTACCCCAATCTCCTTTTCAAGCCCCGAAATATGTGTGCTTACGGTAGGCTGGGTCAGAAACAGGGCCTGCGCCGCAAGAGAAAAGCTTTTAAGGCGAACCACCTGAACAAAGGCCTCCAGCTGCTTAAAATCCAAGAAGCGGGCCTCCTTTCGCTTTGGGAGTGTCTTAACTGTGTGGCTTATTTCTGCGAAGTGTTTCCCCGCCTCCGGCGGGGAAACACTTCAAAATAAATAATCTTTAATAATAACCAACGCGATAGGACACTTCATTCACTTTTACCGGCTTGTAAAGAGGGCGGGTCCGGTGTAGAATAGAGATACTTGCATAACAGAAAGGGGTGAGGGGCGCGGTGAGCGAAGAGCTTAGGCTTACTCAGCTGACAAAGGGCGCGGGCTGAGCGTCCAAAATAGGACCGGGTGTCCTTACGGAACTGCTGGGGGGGCTCTCAAAGCAGCGGCGAGACCCCGATTTGCTGGTCGGCTTCGACCTTTCGGACGACGCCTGCGTTTACAGGCTCTCGGACGAGCTTGTGCTGATTCAAACGGTGGATTTCTTCCCGCCGGTGGTGGACGACCCTTACAGCTACGGGCAGATTGCCGCGGCCAATGCCCTTTCGGATATCTACGCCATGGGCGCGGAGCCAAGGCTCGCCCTCAACCTTCTTTGTTTTCCCGCCTGCCTCTCAATGGAAACGCTGCGCGGAATTATGGAGGGCGGCCAGAGCAAGGTGGCGGAGGCGGGCGCGGTAATAGCGGGCGGCCACTCGATAGACGACCCCGAGCCCAAGTACGGCCTGTGTGTAACGGGTCTCGCTCACCCCGCCCGTATCTGGTCCAACGCGGGGGCGAAGGCGGGCGATATTCTTATACTGACAAAGCCGCTGGGAAGCGGTATAACGGTAACCGGCGCCAAGGGAGGGCTTTTGACGCCCGAGCAGTTCGCGCCCTCAGTCGAGGCTATGGCCTCCCTGAATAAGCACGCCCGGGACGCGGCGGCGCATGGCACCGTAAACGGCTGCACCGACATTACCGGCTTTGGCCTTGCGGGCCACGCCAGGGAGCTTGCCGACGCGAGCGGGGTGACCCTTGTGATAGAGGCGAAGGCGCTGCCCCTTCTTCCATATGCGGAAAAGCTCGCGAAGGACGGCATAATTCCCGGCGGCGCCTACCGCAACCGCGAATATCTTAAGGACGCCTTAAGCGTCGGAGAAGGCGTACCCGCGTATCTCGAGGATATTGTCTTTGATCCCCAGACCTCCGGGGGGCTTTTGCTCAGCGTCCCCGAGAGCGAGGCGGAACGGCTACTGAGCCGGATGGAAAAAAACACTCCCGCCGCTAGAATAATCGGGCGGGTAAAAGCGCGCGGTGATTTTGCGGCGGAGCTTGTATGAGCCGCGGGCAACGCACGTAACCTGCCAAGTAAAACCGGCCGCCATCCGTTTTGGAAAGCGGCCGGTTTTGGCGGGAGCATGTAGGAATCGAACCCACCTGAGCGGGGCTAACCACTCTGCCTGGTTTTGAAGACCAGCGGGCACACCAGCACCCATCTGCCCCCACGACAGAATTTAGTGTACCACAGGAACAGACAAAATGCAACATTATCCATTGCGGTGTACAACATAACCCTATCTGTGCTATATTATAGTTGAGCGCAGATTACGGGCAAGAACGCAATGCCGGGGGTGACGAAACTGTTTCGCAATTTTTTCGACAGTCATGTAAGGCCCAACAACTCGCCGGGCGGGCAGCACGCCGTGGTCTACCTGGCCGAGCAGGCTGAAATGGCGGGTATTACGGGGATTGCTCTTTTGGATTATATAGACTGCGGGCTCTACCGTGAGCTTGACTGCAAAACGCGGATAGCCCAGACGGTTATGGACGTAGCGAGGGCCGGCGCAGGCTTTCGCCGCCGTATGATCCTCACAAGGGGGGTCGAGCTTTCTGTTCGCCCCGAAAATTACAGCGAGGCCCAAGAGGCAGCGGCGCTCTGCCCCTACGACCTTGTTTCGGCGGCCTGCCATTTTGACCCGGGCGAGGGAATTCCCGCCGGGGAAGAGGCTCAGGCGCTGCTCAGGCGCTGTTTCGACGAGCTGGACGCCCTTTGCGGGTGGGGCGGCTTCGACGTACTTACCGGCCTGACCCGTCCCCTTGAATGGGCCGCCACACAGGGAATCCCTTTTGACCCTGTATATTTTGAGGAGCGTATAGCGGGGGCCTTGAGTATTCTTACAGAAAAGGGCAAGGGCCTTATGCTTAACATGTCTGACCACCCTTCGCCTTTGGGGGAGATTATTCCGCCCCTCAAGATTATAAAGCGATATAAGGAGCTGGGCGGTGAGCTCGTAACCATAGGCTCCGGAGCCTGCCGCGCCGAGGATCTTGGGGCGGGGGTCCAGTCGGGAATGAATATACTTTTAGAGGCGGGCTACGGCTCCTTCGCGTTTTTTCGAGCAAGAAAGCCACAGCTGCTAAGGATAATATAATCATGAGAAAAGATGAAGCCGGTTACATTTTGTCCGCCCAGCTGCGGCGCGCCGTCGCCCTTATCGACAGGCCCGGGGCCGACGCTACCTGGTCGGGCTTCTCGTCGCCAAAAGAGGCGGCTAGGATCATACGCCAGCTGGGTTTTTTAACCGAGGACGAGGCGGCGCTAAGGGAAATACGCGCGCTCTTCGGCCCCGAGGGGCCCGTTAGGGAGATAGCTCTGGCCAGCGGCTGGCTCGAGGAATTCGGCGAGCTCGCGGGCATAATCAATATAGCCGTTAATTATCTCGCGCCCTGTAAGGGCGAATCGCGGACGGAGGTAGAGTGCGCCTATGACCGTTAAACCCAAACGCGACAAGGGCTACACAAACGAGTCAATTTCGTCGCTCAAGGGGGCCGACCGGGTGCGCAAGCGCCCGGGGGTTATTTTCGGCTCCGACGGGCTGGAGGGCTGCCAGCACTCCATATTCGAGATTCTTTCCAACTCGGTCGATGAGGCGAGATCGGGCTACGGTAACAAGATCGTCGTTACCCGTTTTCTCGATAACTCGGTTCAGGTTCAGGATTTTGCCAGAGGCATACCGGTTGACTGGAACCAGAACGAGCAAAAATACAACTGGGAGCTAATCTTCTGCGAGCTATACGCCGGCGGAAAATTTGACGGCGAGGATTACGGCTACTCCCTGGGCCTGAACGGGCTGGGGCTCTGCGCCACCCAGTACGCCTCGGA
>JAITVF010000039.1 GCA_031285945.1 Oscillospiraceae bacterium | reverse complement strand
TAAAGCTCGCCCATAATATAGCTTAGCAGGCTTATGTGTATGGCGTCGACTATATCCTTCTGCCGTTGGCCCGAAAGGTATGAGAAAACCTCGGCGGCGTGGTCCTTTTGCAGCAGCCTGAAAAGTATCAGGCAGTCCTCGGGCTCAAGATCATCGAACATTTCGGCTATATCCATAGGATACATCTCCGAAAGCTCAAGCTTTAAGCCCTTAAAGTCCTTATCCTCGAGCATGCCCTTAATGAGCGCGGCCATCTCGGGTACGCGCACTTCTTCCATTGATAATTATCCCCCTTTTTCAGGGGAGATGTTCGCCGCGCGTGAAACGCAGTTTTTCTTCTCCCCCGAATGGTCTACAGCCGCCGTCGGGACCGTCGGTCATTTGCGTTTCACCTTCCTCTTTATTCAGGATATTCATAATATGGCGTAGCCTTTGGCCAAGGCTTGTTTGATAAATTATCAAGCGAGCCCTAAACAGAAAACGCCCGGCTCTGATCCGGCCGGACATCCGCCGCTTTTATATTATCGCAGGAAAAACGAGTTTTATCAAGCCCCCGGCAGATAATTTTTCACTCGGGGACGCGCGCCCCCCCGCCTATTCCGGGGCTCCAGAGGCAACGGGCCATATCGACTCGGCCGTCGGGCAAAAAGGCCACGCCGTCCCGGGCGAGACGCTCTCGCTGAATCTGCGGCCCGCCAAAAGCAAAGCCGGGAGCCATCGTTCCCTCCCGGTTAACCACCCGGTGACAGGCAAGCCCAAGCTCCAGCGGAACGGCGTGGAGCGCCCAGCCCACCGTCCGGGCCGCCCGGGGATTACCGGCAAGCCGCGCGATCTGACCGTAGGTTGCCACCTTGCCTTTGGGAATTCTTGCCACCACAAGATAAACGGCCTCGAAAAAAGCTCCCGCCACAGCATAACCCTCCCCTTCATACTACTCCGCGATTAAAATCGTTTCAAGACTTGCGAGGATTTTAATCGCGGAGTAGTATCACTATAGCACGTACCACAAATTATAGTTTCCTGCGCCCCAAAGCGCAAGGGGTAACGCTGCGGGATAAAAAATAAGAGAGGCGCAAATGTTGCGCCTCTCTTATTTTTGCGGTATATGGCGCCTAGGCTGCTATGTACTACCAGAAGCCTCTCGGGTAGCCAAATACAAATGGACCGAATCCGCGCGAGCGGCCAAAGCTCATGCCGCCATAAACGCTGAAGTTCGAAGAGCCGAACCCCGGCCGCGGGCCAAAGCCGCATCCGGGAGGGCCAAAGCCGGGGCCACATCGCGGGCCAAAGCCGCATCCGGGGGGGCCAAAGCCGCATCCCGGGCCGTAACCGGGACCATACCCGGGGCCATACCCGCAGCCCGGCCACATCATCGGGCGAAAAAACATCTCGTTTCCATCCTTTCACAGAGCGGGGGCATAGTTATACTTCCCCGCCTTTATGCACAGGGTGTAGCTCTGTGTAATTCAGACTATTCCGAAGGTGGCCGGCGCGTGACGAAAGCCTCTTTATGCCGCCGCGCAAAACGCTATGGCGCGTTTACCTTAGGGCTTGTTTGATAAATAGCCCATGTTAGTCATTTTGCCAAATTTTGTGGATTTTAGGCAAAAGCGCGAACTGGAGCATTTATCAAACAAGCCCTAAACGGGAGCAGTTCTTCCGTTTTCCGCTTCCTCAATAAGCCTTTCTATTTTTTCGCGGTATGCTATCGCTTCTTCGTCTTCATAAAACCTTTTGATATTTTCGGCGGCGGCAAGGCGTCCGTGCCGCACAGCCGGCAGCGTGTTTCCCCACAGGTAATATGGCGTTATATCGTAAACCAGATGCTTTACGGGATTCGTTTCGGGATTGGCGTAGTTTAGTGTTCCCATGTTTTCGGGGTCATTTTCTTCGGTAAGCAGATCGCCGTTCATATTATAAACGGCCTCAAATATCCCGTTGTCCGACAGGAACTTCAGGTTGAAGGCGCCATTTTCCCCAAACATATGATACCCCGACTTTTCAACGGGCATAAGCCGCCAGTTTATATCTTTTGGGTTTTTTATCTCCGCAAGCATTTCCTCAAGCGACCCGGGAGCGGTATTGAGCTTATTGCGAAAGTAATGCTCCTGTTCTGTTTTTGGCCCACCCTGCCTGTCGATAAGGCCTGCCATCTCCCGGCAGGTGGCGAGCCTGTTTTTATAGGAGACGAAGCCTCTTTTTTTCCTCGCGACCCTGGCCATAAGATCGTCTATTCCTCTACCCGCCGCTTCCTGGCCCGCCGCGGGCACAGGATCCTTTATACCCTCAAAGGCAAGGCGCAAAAGCAGCTTTTGCACATGGGCCAGCTCGTGATTTCTGAACGGCCCCTTCGAGGCCTGATATGCGCGCAAAACTCCGGGGGAAGCCTCGTACCCCGGCAGCTCGGCCGCGTAGGCGACTCCCACCGCCGGAAGAGCCGAAGGCTCGCCCGCGTGGCGCGCCAGCGTTTTTTCAAGGGATAAAAGAGCCGATCGCATCTGCCGTTCGGAAAAGCCTTCCCCGTAAACGGCGTCAAGAAGATTTTCCGCCAGCTCCCTTCGCAAAAATATAGGCAGAGCGAGAACAAGCTCGGTCAAATAGTTTGCCATGCGGCAGAGACCGCTCTTTTCTCCTCCCACCAATATTTTAAAGCTTCCGTCCTCTTCTTTTGCGAATTGGAAGTTGGAGTGGGGGTAAAGTATCGAAAAAAAGCCCTCACCGGCCGAAGGGTCGCAGGCCGAGGCGACAATTTCAGGCTCGACCGCGTTGCGCAAAAGTGAGGATACGATATCGTGCTCGTTTTGCAATGGGTGAATACGCTCTGAGCGCGCCGCGACAGCTCCACGGTATTTATCCAGAAACTCGCCGCAGAACCCCGGCGCGTTTAGCGCAAAGCAGCCCTTGCAGCTTCCCCACAGGTATCCGGGCATTGCAATAGCCGCGTATAGGGCAAGGTTCCCGCCCAGCGAGTGCCCGGTCAGCCAGAAGGAATCGGCGGGTGGGAATTTTTTAAGATAGACGTCCACCATACGCTGCTGTGCCGTCGGCGCCTGATAGCTTAGCGCAAAGTCATTTCGGTAGTCGTTCTCGTGCCTTGCTATGCCGAATATCTCGCTCCCCCTAAAGGCCGTTACGCAAAAGCCCTCGGGCGAGCGGTATGTAGCGCCGTAAAAGCCGCTGGCGCCTGGAGCGTTGTCGTCGAGAACGCCGGTAATTCTGAAATCCCGGTATTTCTGCGCCTCCTCCGAGAGAAAGCCTATCCAATGCCCGTACTCCTGCCGGATTAAGCCGAACCGCGCCTTTAAAAACGCCTGTCCCGCAGGGCTTTCCAGGTAAAAATCCAAAAGGCTTCCGATACTGAGCGCCCCGTCCTTCTCCATAGCCGGGACAGCGTTAAGGTAAACAAGCCGGGACATCGCGTGGATACAAGCCTGCACTTCGCCGGACGGCAACACAGGATCACCTCCCCCTGTGTTAATCTATATGCGAAGCGCCGCCCGGATAGTATCGCGCGGCAAAGGCCGCCGGTTTTATAAAACCGGCGGCCTTTAATCGAATTAACACCTACAAAAATTCAGCCTTGCGCAGCGCCTCCACCGCACCCTCGCGGTCCTCGGGGGCAACAAGGATGATAGGCCCCGTGCAGCCCATGCCGCTGGTCGCATAGATCCCCGCCTTCCACAGAGCGCGGACCGCGTCCTCCAGAACCAGGATCTCCACGCCTGGAATCTCGGCCGTGACCACCTTTTCGGGCGGCGCCTTGACATCGTCCTGAGAGGCCGGCTTTGCCTGAGCCTGCGCAAATCCCGCGAGAATTTCGTCGAGCCCGGCCTTTTTGGCCGCTTTAAACTCGGCGTTTACCTTTTTGAGAAGCCCGCCCTTTGCGCAGGCGCCCATATAGGCTATGGCCCCCGCCGCCACCGGCGCGCCGGAAGCCCGGGAAAGTATCCCTATAATACGGTCATAGCCCTCGCCGACGCCGGGGCCGTAGCCGTCGCCCAGCCCCTCGTAGCTGCCGCCGGTGAGGAAGGCGCTCATAACCTTGATTATAACGTTTCCGGTAAGTGAGTCCATCACCATGATGTCGGGCACGCCCTGCAAAAGATCGTTGCCACGCATCACTACGCCGCCGTCGGCCCTTGCGCTCTCGGTAAAGTTTATGCGGTAGCCGTTGTCGCGCAGCTTTATAAGAGCTCGCTCAAGCTGGCGGCCGCCGTCCAGGTTTAGTATGCCCACGGTGGGCTCGGCCTTACCGCAGGCCTTTGCGACGGCAATTCCGCCGATTGCGTTTTTGAGCATGGCCGAAGCCCTGTCGGTGTCTGAGGTGCCGGTGGTGTTGGCGATGAACATCTTTCTGCCATATCCGGGAGTCACCACCCGCCCGACGGTAGATACGCCTATGGGGAAGGAATAGTGCATGGTAAGGGCGGCGTCAAGCTCGCCCGACTCCAGCATTTTATCCAGGATTTCGTGGGCCGACCTGTCGCAGTCAGCCTCTACCTGAGTGAGGGCCGTATCGTGCCTGGAGCCGATGACCACCACCTCGAGGGAAGGGTCGGCCGCTTGGGCGAGCTCCGCTCCCTTAAGAAGCTCCTCCTCGCCGTGCTCGCTCCCCATAATGGTTACGCCCACCCTTGTTCTGCCGCCAAAGCTTCCGGTTAGAAGGCCGTCGGCTATGTCGTCAAAAACCTGAGCGATTTCGCGTTTGACATTATCCATCTTATAAGCCCCCCTACTCCGCGCGCAGCGACGCCGCGAAGCCCTGCATGGCCTCGGCGATCATGGCGCGGACTGCGTCCTTATCCACCCCGCCGCCTGAAATCACGCCGCTGTTCTTCTCAACTATAAATGAGACGCCGTCAAACAGGTTGGTGAGGCGGCCCAAAAACAGGCTGCCCTTGCCCACGATCATGGCGCGATTGAGCTTACCCTCGCCCATAAGCTCCTTACAGTGGGCCAAAAATGGCACGCCGGAGGGAATATGCCCCTGGGTGGGAGCAAAGCCCGGCATGGCGATGCGCTCCACCACGTTGTTGAGGTCGGCCTTTTCAAAATCGCCCCTCATGACGCCGAGGGCCGCGATCATCTTGTAGTTGGCCTTTGGAACGTCGCCCGCGCCTGCCGGCTCGGTGATCTCGGGGTTCTGCATCTCGACCGAGAAGGTGTCGATATCCTTGAGCTTTACGCCGGCGTTGTCTAAGGGATTGGCTACGATGGCCTGCATGACCGCCTGGGGCGAGGCGCCGCTCCCGATGGTATGGCGGCCTACGATATCGGTTCGAATAACCGGGGAAACGCCGTCGTTCTCGCCGATATGAACGGCAAAAGCGCCGAGGCAGTCCTCAAGAACGGGAAGCCCCTTCTTTACATGATCCTTGGCGTTGAGCCCCAGCTTTGCCGAAGCGCCGCCGGCCACGACGACCACGTTCTTATATATGCCGGCCTGCACAAGGGCCGAGGCCTCTACAAGGGCGTGAGCCGGTCCCGCGCAGAAGCTGCGGGTATCGGAGCCGGTCGCGTTCAGGCAGCCGCAGACCTCGCCGATCGACTTGGCAAAGTTGCCGCCGCCCCGCTGGTTCATATCGCCGCAGGCTTCCTCGGAGCACTCTATGATATACTCGACGTCGGAAGGGGTTATGCCGGTCTTGCTAAAGAGCAGCTGGAGGCAGAAGGCAGCCGAAGCCTTGCTGACCAGGTTCTCGAACATTACGTGCTCTGAAAGGGCGGCGTCGAAGTCGTGAGCCTTTTTAACGCAGCCGATAAGCTTGCCCTCAAAATACATGGGCTCAGCCTTATGCCCCGCCACCAGCTCGTCGAGCTGGGGCTGCTGCGCGTGATTTTTATTAAGCTTTTCGAGCATCTTCCAGCCCTTTACGGCGGGATGAGCAAGAAGCCTTTCCTGAACCCTGTTCTGGAAGCTTTCCTCGAGAAGCACCAGATCAAAGGCGTCGACCGCCTTCATAAGGCCGTAGAATTCGTCGAGCGGCATCATTTCGCCGTGCTTGCCGTCGCGGGTCGCGTCCTTGAGGGGGTTTTCGTACCAGGGCCTTGCTATGCCGTTTAAGTCCTTGGGGCGGATGTTGCCGATATAAGCCTGGTTTGGGGGATAGGCTACGCAGTCCTCGAAGGAGCGCAGGTGCTTGTGGATCTCTTTAAGATGCTCGGAATCGGGGTTGAGGCGCACCTCGCTTGTCTGGGTGCTGCCCTGGTGAACTACCATGTCGTTGGCCTGGATAAGGGCGTAGGCCGCCCCCTTCAGTACGGGAAAGTTCAAAGCTTCCACCTCCGGTTTGATATAAGCGGTCTTCCGTTTACGGGAAAAGCCGGGGAGTCCTGCTCCCCGGCTCCCGATTGGAGTTGTTACCGTTTCGTTTTGTAAGGCCGCTTGGGAATCAGTCCCCAAATACGGTCTGCCCGTCTACCTCGGTCGTCAGAGCCTTGAGGGCCTTTTTGACCAGCTTGCGGCGAAGTTCCTTTTCATCCGCGGGCTCCATGGCGGGATTGCCCAGCGGGTGAGGAATAGCCACAGTAGGAACGATACGATTCGCGCCCACCGTCAGGGAGATGGGAACGACCGTGCACATGTGAACGACCGGGAACCCGTGCCGCTCGATCTCTTTTACCATCGTTGCACCGCAACGCGTGCAGGTGCCTCAGGTAGAGGTGAGGATCACGCCGTTAACATGATCGGCGATGAGATCCTCAGCGATTTGAGTGGCAAAGGCTTTCGCGTTGGCAACAGAGGTTCCGTTGCCGACGGTTGCGTACCAGTAGTCGTGCAGGCTGCCGATCTCGCCGGCCTTAAGCATTTCCTTAATCACGTCCACGGGGAGAACGCGGTCAAGGTCCAGGTTGGCGTAAACGGGGTCGTAGCCGCCGTGCGCGGTTTCGCCGTTTTCGGGCGTAAAGTCGTCGATGTCGACAAGAGAGTACTTGCCGAACTTGGAGGCGCTGGAGGATTCGATGTGATCCGGATTGCCCTTAGGCACCGGGCCGCCGGATGAAACCAGGGCAATTCTCGCCTTGGTGATATCCTTGATGGCGGGCTGCGGATCCACACGGTCGAACACCGGCATGGGATACTCGGTGACGAACTCCTCCCCGGCGATCTTTTTTAAGAGCATGTCGACCGCGCGACGGCTCCCGCGCTTTTCGGCAAAGTAGTTCTTCCTCAGGCCCTTTTCCATAAAGCCCTCGGTAACCTCTTCGCCTGCGGCCAGCTTCTTAACGATAGCGGCCATAGCGGGAACGGCTGTCCTCATGCTGGTGGCGGAATTTCCCACCTCTACAAAGTAGCCGTAGCGCTTATACATCTCACAGCCCGGGTTTTCGGGATAGAGCCCGCCGACTACCGGAATGTGAAGATTCTCGTCGACCAGCTGAGCAACGGTGCCGCAGGCCATGCCATAACGGCCGGCGTTAAAGCCGGGGCCTACGATGACGATCTGCGGGTCATAGCTCTTAATGTACTCCAGCACCTTTGCGGAGGACTCCTCCAGGTGCTCGTTGAAGTAACTGTCGCCGCAGATAACGGTGCCTACGATATCGGCAACGTCCTTAAGCGCCGTCTGGAACGCCATACCGGGGCCGACGGTACCGTCCCGCTTTTCGGGCGGGGTATCGGCCTTTTCCTCGCCGCCGATTCCGGCATAGAACTGGTTGATATAGTGAACAACTCGTGCTTTGCTCACTGCGTTACCCCCTTTCCAGGGTCATAGGGTGTCTTTATGACCCCGTGTTAATTGCGGTAGGTCTCGACCTCTTGCCTGATGGCGTCAACGTCAAGCACCATCTCCATCATAGCGATTTGCTCTTCGTAAACAGCCGGGTCAATTTCGTCCTTGAGCTCGAGCATGTGGTACGCTTTGAGTCCCAACGGGACCCCTGCCAAAGGACCTGCAAAGGTAGGATCGCCCGCGGATACGGTTTCGGCGGCGAGTCCGGAGGCCTCAGCCTCGGCTCCCCCCAATACAACGATAAGGTTCTCGTTGCCGTATTTGTCGCAAAGGTCTTTGATCCTTGCCTGATTCTCAAGGTCCATGGCGCCCGCGCTTGTTCAGACGAAGCACTCGGTCGTAGAAAATACGACTTCCGTGCCGCTCACTGTCTTGACGCATTCCTCGATCGCCATTCCCGGAATGCCGTCGCGGTCGCCGAGTATCGCAATCTTTTTGTTTTCAAGAATGCCCATGATCTTTCTCCTTCCCTTTGAAATAGAATACAACAATACTTAGATTGTCTTTGCCGTAAGGTAGTTAAAGCCCAGCTCGTTGGTCGCGCCGGTGATCACCTGAATCTCGGCGGTGATTGAGCCGTCAGCCGCGAGGCTTCCGTCCCAGCCGCCCGCGATTACGTTGGCGACCTCGGGGTAACCGAGAACCGTCTTCATAACGGGCAGGGTGATAACCTCGTTGGCGTTGCCGGCGGTCACGCAGGCGTCGCCCAGAGGGGTCGAGTCGGCCAGAGACTGGCTTCCGCCGTCCTGCCCTGCGTACTCGTCGGTAATGAGCGTGGTCTTTATCCCCTTCTTCTCGATCTTGTTGCAGTTCATCACAAGGTCGGCGTCGGGGTTGCCAAAACCCTCCTCAGAGATGATAGCGGCGTCGGCGCCAAGGAATTCGACCAGCTTTGCGGTCATGTTGGAGGAGCGCTCCTTGTCCGCAAGGGTGACGTTTTCATTGGTGACTACGCAACCAAGGAAGTTGATGGTCTTGCCGTGCTCTGTATAAAGGTCCTCGATGACGGGGCTGTTCTGGTGAACGTAGGTAGGGTTCTTGTCGCAGGCAGAAACGCAGTTTCCGCTTGTGATGGCGCCGTCCATAACCTCGGTCGGGTACATGAAGGTAGGCACGATCTGGCGAACGTCAACCCCGTAGAAGTATGTGTTGTGCAAGAGCCCCTGGGTCTGAAGCATGTAAGCGTACACGACCTTTGGAAGATCGGGATACTGCTTGGCCTGCTCAAGAAGGGGTTTGGTCTCGAAAGCGCGAACGGCGTCGGGCTTAACGTCCCTGCCGGCCTCGCCCAGATAAGTCGCGGCGCGGAAGCCCGCCAGACGGACTACCACTTCGTGCTCATGCTGCTTTAGGGTATCGATGGGCTCAACCTTAACGACAACGTTGCAGGTTTTAGAGAAGGGAGTGTACTGAGCTCCAGGCCCCGACATATCGATAATGCCCTCCTGGAAGCCGACTATCTTGCCTGTGGTGACCACCGCCGCGCCCTTAAGGACGTTTGTGCGGCCGCTTCCCACCTGCTCCACCCCCGCGATGAAGCCGGGGAAAAGCCCGCCGGGGCCTTCCACCTTGACCCGGGGCTCCACGACATCCTTTACCGGGATGATGCGGACAGACTCGCCGGGCCGCGCCAGAAACACTTCTACAGATTTGATTCGCTCGTCGTCTCCGGCGATTTTCGCCAGCGCATCCTTATCGACAAACAGAACGCCGTCCTTAACTTCTGTTTTGGCGCCGAACTGCACGTCTTTAATCAGGATGTCGCCAAGTTCCAAACGCATTGAAATCCTCCTTTGCCATATGATGAAACGGACACAACTCCAGGTAGAACCAACAGGAAGCCGTTTGTGCCGAAATCACGCAGACGGCTTTGCCCGCGAAGTAAGCCTTCCCTTCGCGTCCCGCTTAAGCGAGCTCGTCAAGCTTTTTCTGAACCTGCTCTATGCCGCCCGACTCGAGGGCGTCCTTCTCAAAGCTGGCAATCTTTTCGCCGTCTTTGTAGAATACGAAGGTAGGCAGACCCAGAACCTTCTGCGCGATGGCAAGGCGGCGGTTGCCGGCGGTGTCCAGCTTGCAGAATTTCGCTTTTCCGCCGTTGTTTGCGGCAAGAGCCTCAACGTCGGGCAGAAGCGCCATGCAGCTTTCGCATTTGGGGCTCCAGAAATCCACGAAGACGAGGCCTTCCGCCTCCAGGACCTCAGCGTCAAAATTTTCCTTGGTAAGCTCAATCATGCTATCCTCTCCTTAAAACTGGATTTTGGCGGTCTTGCGGGGAAGCTTAAGCTGGGCCTTGTTTGATAAATAACCCATGTTCGTCATTTTGCCAAATTTTGACAGCTTTTGAGTTCGTCGTCCTTGCCTGGCGTCAGCCAAGCGGCGTCCTCCTCACACAAAATCCACCAAAATTTTAGCAAAAGCACGAACTGGAACATTTATCAAACAAGCCCTAAAAATCTCAGATCTTCCCTATAAGTGCTTCCACGTCGGCCGCGGTGAACGCGCCGTCGATGCGCCCGACGATTTCGCCCCTGTTAAAGAGAATCACGGTGGGGATTTTTTCCACATTGTAAGTGGCCGAGGTCTTTTTGTTGCGGTAGGTGTCGAGCTTGGCTAGCCCTATGGCCCCGCCCTTTTTTTCGGCGACCGACTCAAGCACGCCGATAGCGGCTATGCTCTCCTCGACCTGTGGCGCCCAAAAGGCGAGCAGGACGGGGGTTTTGGCGTCAAGGACCTGCTCGCGGAAGGATTCCATCTCGGCCAGGTACTTTTCAGCGGCCACGGCGGCAATGGCTCCATCGGCGGCGGCGGTAACGACCTGGCGCAGGTATTTGTCCCTAGCGTCGCCCACGCCGTAAACGCCGGGGACATTGGTTTCCATCAGGTCGTTTGTAGCTATGTAACCCTGCTTTGTAAGCTCAATCTTACCCGCAAGGAATTCGGTCTTGGGAACGGTGCCCACAAAGAAGAATACGCCGTTGGTCTCCATCTCGGTGAGCTCGTTTGTCTTTATGTTCTTGATAACGACGCTCTCGACCAGCTCGTCACCCTTGATCTCGTCTAGGACAGAGCTCCAGATCCACTTGATTTTGGAGTTCTTAAAGGCCTTTTCGGCGCTCGCCTTGTTGCAGTCGAGTATCCCCTCGTCGTGAATCACGATTACGGTTACGCTTTCGGCAAACTTGGTCAGGTACATGGCCTCCTCGATGGCGGCGTCTCCGTTGCCGACCACCATAACGTCGAGCTCCTCAAAAAAGTCGGCGTCGCAGGTGGCGCAGTAGGATACGCCCTTGCCTCTGAGCTTGCCCTCGCCCTTAATGTTAAGGGAGCGGGGCTCGGCACCGGGGGAAAGAATCACGCAATGGGCCTCGTGGGTCTCGCCCGAGCGGGTAATTACCTTCTTGACGGGGCCGGTAAAGTCAACGTCGACAGCCACGCCCTTGAGTATTGCGGTGCCGAAGTGCTCGGCGTGATTGGCAAACTCCTGCATGATTGCGGGGCCGGTCGACTCCTTATAGAAGCCGGGATAGTTTTCCATCTCCATTGTAGAGGCGGCCTGCCCGCCGGGGCGTCCTTTTTCGAGAATGGCGGTTTTTAGCCTTGCGCGGCTCCCGTAAATGCCCGCGGCGAGACCGCCCGGGCCTCCGCCCACTACAAGAATGTCATAGATCTCAGCCATAATAACAACTCCTTTAATCTTAAGAGCGGCGTCACCGCCGGTCTGGTACCATGTGATATCTGGCGGGAAGGGCCGAGACGGCGGAATTCAAAAGATCAAGATCAATTACCATAAAGTCCTCGAGGGTTTCTTTGGAATACCGCCTGTTTTTGGGTGGCAGCTTATCGAGCACCTCCTTCGCGCCCTCTATAAGCCGCAAAGAGGCAAAGTCCACAGGCCCGCCCCCCCCTGCCAGCACAAGGCTCTTGTAAGGGCTTTCGTTCGGCTTTACGCTGCCCGAAAGGGGGTGGTTTACAAGCGCCGCGCCAAGATGAATTTCGTCTCTCGCCGCCCTGAACACCCCTTCGACCGAGGTATCGAGCAGGGTTGTCACGCAGGGGTATTTTTCCATAACCATAGGATTGTTTGTGATTATGCAAAAGTTTGCCATCGCCGAGGCTCCTGTCATTGACAAAAATATCACAGACGGCCAAAAAATACACAGGGGAACGGCAACGCTGCTTGCCGTTCCCCTGTTATAAAGCTTCCAGAGGCGGGTCGTACTGCGGTACTGGTGCCTGAGAGTTTCGCAGCCACGGACTGGCCCTTCCGCGCTGTTTGCCCCTACGGCGTCCTTTACGGACTCTCCCGCAATATTCATCCCCGTATTCAATTTTTGTCCCACGTTAATTCTATCACATTCACAAACAATTGTAAAGGGTATGTCCTCCGAAAATTTGCCATTACGCAATCGGGGCTAATAACGGCAAAAACTTTTGCCGTTTCTTCGCGAGCCCTTGATTTTTCCGGCGCTTACGCTACAATGAACACATACATCACGCCGAACAAGGAGAGACAGCCATGAACGGGAAGCAGGAACTGTTGAGGGATATCCCCAGGGTGGACGAGCTCGCCGAGCATAATGCGCTCGAGACCCTTTCGCGCCACGAGGCCTTGCGCGCGGTAAGATCAGTCCTAGAAGCGCTGCGCGGGGATATTCTCGCGGGGAAAACAGCCGCCCTGCCCGATACCGACGCGCTGGCGGCCCGCGCCCTTTCGCGGGCAGAGCGCGACTCAAGGCCGGGTTTGCGCCGGGTAGTCAACCTCACCGGCGTAATTCTTCACACCAATCTCGGCAGGGCCCCCCTGG